>JANORL010000190.1:0-14754 GCA_031415295.1 Polyangiaceae bacterium
TCGTCATCGAGCGGTTTGCCCTCGCGTAGACCTGATTCAACAAACGTCCGCACCAGTATCGCTTGGTTGGACATGTCGCGCTCGAGGGCATCCAGCAGTTCACGTTCGTGAATGCGGGCAAACTCGAGGCCAATGGCGGGACCGAACAAGGCCAGAAGATTGACGATGAGCAATCGATAACGAATACGGCTAAGGGTAACGAACCATGTGCGCACTTGTCGCGTCCTTATCGAGTTCGTGCAGAACAGACGTTTGCACTCGTCCAGATTTTGGGTGGCAAATCACTTGACTTCATACGCCGCCCCGATCCTATACTCGCCATCATGACGCTCCAGCCCTTCGACATCGAGCACCATGTTCAACGTATCGAACGCGACGGGTATACCATCCTCGAGCGCGTAATCGAGCCCGAATTCATCGATTTGGTCGCCCAAGACTTGCTCCGCATCGAAAAAGAACGTGCCGTCAAACCCGCCCAGAACTTGTTTGAGGGGTTCCGTACGGTTCGGATTTACAATCTGCTCGCATTCGGCTCACCGTACGACCGAATTGCCGATCATGACCAGGTGATTGCGCTCGTGGAACGGATTAGCGGTCGTGGAAGTTTGGTGTCCTCGATATCGTCGATAACCATCGATCAAGACGAAACCCCGCAACCCTGGCATGCCGATGATCAACATATTCCCTTGCCGCGTCCACATGTTCCGCTCGTGTGTAATACGATGTGGGCCATAACGGATTTTACCAAGGAAAACGGCGCCACGCGACTCGTCCCCGGTTCCCACCAATCCACGGATTTTCCTCCGCCTTTTGGCGATATTGACGGAGCCATTTCTGCAGAGATGCCGCGCGGAAGCGTCCTTGTGTACAACGGCAGTTTGTGGCATGGCGGCGGTGCGAATACGAGCGGCACGCGTCGAGTTGGTGTGGCGATGAATTATTGTGCGGGATGGATTCGACAGCAGGAAAACCAATTGCTCGGAATCCCGATGGACGTAGCGCGTGGTTTTTCTCCACGATTGCGTAAACTTTGCGGCTGGGGCCTCTACAAGAAATTGATGGGTCACATTAATAAAGCAGCGCCTGAGTATCTGCTCGACGGATCGACGCCGAAAATAGTCGTCGGCGAAATGTGAAGGCTCGGAACGTCGAATCAAGTTCCTGCAAACTTGTAGCCGACGCCGTGAACCGTCATGATGGGATCGTCTCCACCCGCTTCCCGAAATTTTGCGCGAATGCGGCGAATGTGCGTGTCGATCGTGCGTTCAGTAATCAAATTATCGAATTTGTAGGCGCGAGACATGAGTTGACTTCGTGAATATACGATGCCGGGCCTTTCGAGTAATGCGCCCAGCATGCTGAATTCCGTAGCCGTGAGTGGTACGAGCACTCCGCCCACGCGTGCTTCATGGCGTTCGACATCGAGTGCCACGGCGCCACGTGTCACGACCTTGCGTACGTTTTCTTCTGGCGCTTCGAGTCTACGCAACAATGCTTTGACGCGCGCGACCAGTTCGCGAACGGAAAACGGTTTGGTGAGATAATCGTCTCCACCGAGCTCTAGACCGAGCACGCGGTCGATTTCATCGCTGCGCGCCGATAAAAACAAAATGGGCACACGACTCGATGCTCGAATGTTGCGACATGCCGACAAACCATCGACTTCGGGAAGCATGACGTCCAGAATAACCAAATCAATTCCGCCTCGTTCGACGGTCTCGATGGCTTCACGTCCATCCGTCGCTGCCACGACATCATAACCTTCCTTTCGAAGCGCATAATCGAGCACTTCGCGAATGCGAGCTTCGTCGTCGACAACCAAAATACGTTTGCTCACGTGTACGTCGACTCCTGCCAAGCGTTAGTTCGGCGGAAAGAAACCAATGTAACGCAAATCCGCACCTTCTTGCGCACCACTCGTATCGCCCAGAATGTGCACAAGTTCATTGTTTGGCCATGGCCGATCTTCCTTATCTGTGACGGTGAAATTGCCTTCCGATGCTCCCGACACCGAAAGCGTGCGACCTTTCGGGGTCACTTTGATTTCCAGCGTGAGCTCTTGTTCGCGGCTCCAGATCAACGCTCCGGAACTTGGTCCGGTCAAACTGTTACCAATTCCTTCGACAGCAACTTTGCCGTTGTCGAGTTCAAAGCGCACTTGGTTGCTCGTATTCATGAAGAGAACGTGGTGGAATAACGACGTCCCTTCGTTCGACGCATAATGCGGGGCCAATTTGACGACGACGTGAAAGTATCCACCTGGAAAAAGTTCGGCAACGATGTCCGAATAAAGCGAATCGGCTTCGCGGACACGTGATTTGTCCGTCGTTGGAATGTAGCTGGATGGGTATTTGACGACACCGCCATTTCCGTCCGTTTCGTGTTGTGCCGCGTAGGCGTAGACGCTTGTGGGTGAGGTAATAGGAGCCGCCCCCGATTTCGGATCACCCATTGTATCCAAGAAAAACGCACCCGATCCAGAACCCAAAGAAATTCGATTCCAATTGTCGATTCCGCTAAGCGTCCGGTAGCGCCAACCCATTTCAGATGTGGAAACGACGAAATGCATCAGGAGATCATCGCTATTGCCGCGAAACCAGGCCGAGGCGTATCCCAGTGGCACCGATACTCCCGCAGAACGTTGTGATCCGCCAGATTCGAACCTTGTTGCCGCATTGCCATTCGAGGGATCAGGATTGCCCAGCAATTTCGTCATCGCGCTGAGCGGGGCTGGATCGATCCAATTCGGTCCTTCCCACGAATCACTCGCTTGAATGTGGTTTCTGCGTTTGCTCTCGACGCTCAGCCCCCAGCCATTTCCCGGATTTCGCGGACGCGCGGCGTTGACTCCAAACGGACGCTTCATGAAACTCTCGCCCCATAACGACGTTCGATCGGCCGTATTGCTTTCGATATGCAGCCACGGAGGAAGCGTGTATTCGAGGGTTCCCTCGGGGTTTGTCGCCGTCCATTCTTGGATCGCGACACCGGGCATGCCGCCACCGCTGCTCCCGCCGCTCGTCGAACTGCTCGAGTTACCACTCGTCGTCCCCCCGGTTTCCAAATCGAGGCAACCAGCGGTGCACAGGGTGAGTAGCACGCTGCATGGTCCGAGAGCTCGTTTCATATTCTAAACGCTCCATGAACTGCGGAATTCGCGACGTTCGGGAGTCTATCATCCTCGGAATATTATTGGAACAGGGTTCTTGTTTCCGGTACATTGGCGCTTGCAACTACGTCATGACTGGGGTAGGAGTGGCGAGCGGGAGCGTGGTCCATGTCCTTCAAAGATTTTTCCCTGGTCGACATTCCGAGAAAACTTGGGATCACCATCAAGGAGCGCTCACTTTTCGGCGAAGTGGACGCACGGCAGCCGTCTGCGTGGCTCGAAGAAACGTTGAAAGAGACGACGAACCTTGCCTTGTCGCTCGGCAATGAGAAAGCTCGCTCGGAATTACTCATTGCACCCATTCTTCTCGAGGTTCGCCGGGCGCTCGGGCATCGTATAAGTTTTTTTTCTGGGATCGATATGTTCATTGACGATTCGCGTGGTTTGACCGGGACATGTGACTTTATCCTCAGCCGTTCTCCGGAGCAACTACTTCTTCACGCGCCCGTTGTGGCAGTGGTCGAAGCCAAACAAGAGAACATGAAGGGTGGTCTTGGTCAATGCGCTGCCGAAATGGTTGCATCTCGTATTTTTAATGAACGTGAAGGTCATCCGGTGCCCGCCGTATATGGTGCGGTGACGACGGGCGACGAGTGGCGCTTTCTCTCCTTGTCCGATGAGGCACTGACGATTGACACGGATACATACTGGTTAGGGCGAATCGACAAGATTTTGGGCATTCTGTGTGCAATGGTCGAGGGGGACGTCAAGGGACAGGGATAAGTCGAGCGGAACGACGGCATTCGGTTCGACCCGGGGATTCTCCGGGACCAATGAGATGCCGCCGTATTCAGCATTGGTTCGTCCACGTCACGTCTCGACAGCCTCGTCAGCCTGCAAACTCTCCTCAGCTTCAATGGCCGCGCCGAGTCCTTCGACGCGCGCCCATACCTCACCCACGATACCACCAATGTCCGCCGCCGAGGAATCGCTGAATCGTGCCAGCGTCACTTGCGTCCGTAACGCTTCGACAAGCGCGCATAACTCCTCGAGCGCTCGTGCTTCGCGATCCCGCAAAACACTGAGCCGCCTCACGTTGTCCAAATCGAGCCGCGCTGTCGAAAGCGTACGTTGCGAACCCCCGCTTTTTTCCAATTCGTGCACTCGCACTTCGAGACGCACGACGTCAAACGCGTCTTTGCCGAGAAGCGTTTCGAGTTCCGCCAATCGTTTTTCTCGACGCACCACCTCGGCTTCGATTCGTGACGCCGCTTCAGGAGGCAACAGCGTCGCCAGCGGCGTACCTCGCGTCGAGGCGACCGCGTCCAACAATGCCGCCTTGACGCGTTCGAGTGTGGGGCTCGACCCGCTCGAACGCTGCGAAAATGCGAGTTTGTCCGCGCGCTTCGCCGTGAGCGCAATCGGTGCCCAGAGCGGCCAAAGAGGAACCGCCAGCGCTGCCGATCCAAGGCGCATCGACTTCGTTTCCGGTGACGATCGGTAAATCGCGATCGCGAAAAAACACCCGAAAACGAGGTACAACAAGCAAAGGTCCCGCAAACTCATGGCGCCTCGTCGATGGTGCGAACGCGTCGGGATGTGTCTTCGAATTCGGGCTCGACAACTTGGACGGGAGCGGGCGTTCTTTCGATATCGTACGAATTAACCGAATACCGACCGTTCGCCGATGACAAACTCGTCAGGACCGATTCGACAAAAGATCCCTCGCGATCACGCAAGAACGGGATCGATGTCGTACGCGGACGAACCAGGTACGGGCGAAGAATCCAAGCCGTTTGACCTCCAACCATAAAGAAAACCGCCATGAATGCGAGCGCTGTCGTGATCCTTCCCGGACCTTCTCCGAGACCTCGAACGAGTACCGAAAGTGCAGCGATCCCCGCGATCGCATACGCGGCAGACGCACAAAGTGCGGCCGTGTGGTACCCCATGCCGAAGTCGTAAACGAGCCACAAAGCTGGGGCGAACGCGAGCAAGACGAGCGACGAACGACCGGCGGCAGCAAGTGCGAGTGCGATGATGGATCGCATGGGCCACGGTCTTCCGAGGACAGCGGCAATCGCATGAAACGCAGGTGCTGCGAGGCATAACGTGGCGAGTACCGCGATCGGAACTTTTGCGGCGCCGTACAAGATTTGATGGCTGCCGCGGAAACTCCCGACGACGCCACCAAATGCGGCTGCACCAAGGATGGTCGAAGCGAGCGAAAACGAAGCGATATTACGGACGTCGTCGTCGTCATCGCGACAAGCGCGGGCGACGTCACCAGGAGATCGAAGCAAACGGGCAAGAACGTGAGCGCTCACAGGTCACCTCCAAAAATCGGCAGCGTGCTCCACCAAATACGCGCGGAAAGCGCAGTTGCGAACAGGGCAAACCCGGCCAGGGCAAACCCACTGACGGTGCGTGGTACGGCATCTGCGGCGCGAAGCGGCGTGCCAAGCGTGCGCAAGAAAGCACGTAGTCCAAAAATTCCGGCCAGAATCAGGCCCAAACCAACACTGATTGCCGCACCAGGTCGAGTGCTGGTCGTCGTGACAAACAAGGCCATCGCGGGGGCCAAACCTCCGAGAATGAGTCCAGTCGCTGCGGCTCCTCGTGACGCTGCAGAAAACGCAGCCGTAGGACTGACGGGTGCATCGAAAAGCGTGAGCACGATCAAGAGCGCCGGGACACCCACGGCAGCAACGGCAAGCGGCGCCAAGGGCACAGCAGCCGCATGCTTTAAGAGGGACAAACCGCCGTCTCGCGTGCCAACAGCGAGTCCATAACCAGCCGCAAGCGTCATCGCGACGCCAAAACGACGTAGACCATCAACAAGCGTGAGTTTGTCGTCAATGAGCCCTTCGCCCAAGAGAGCCGACGCAAACGTGGGCGCGTTTGAAGATGGAGCGGCCGTGGATGGGTGCGAAATCTCTGACGGTGCTTGGGAAGCAGAAAGTTCCGCTTGCGCCTGTTGCGCGGGGGGATTGTGAAGCAGTTCGACGAACGAGGCTTGAGCTTGCATGTTCCTCCAGACAAACGGCCGTAGCCGTAAAAGCGTCGCCGAGTGGGCGACGGAATCGACGCAGGGTTTGGGGCGAAGGGCGTCGCGCAGCCCCAAACATTCGAACGAGTGATCTACGAACGGTTTGGGGAGTTCGTCGGGCGAAGCTGCGGAAGAATCGAGGATTGAATGTGTCGAATTCGTGGCAGGAGTGGATCATTTATGATCCAGTTTGGAGCGACGAGTTGTGGTTGAGCATGCGGGGCGATGCCTGCTAGAACAGGGGAATGCATGTGCTGGTGATTGGCGGGACGAGGTTTGTCGGCCCGCTGCTCGTGTTTCGCCTGCTTGCGGGCGGACATCGAGTGACGTTGTTTAATCGGGGTACCCGATCGGATCCGTTTGGTGATCGTGTCGAGCGGCTCGTTGGCGATCGCATGACGGCGGATTTGTCTCGGCACATGAGCAATCGGCGCTTCGATGTGGCGGTCGATTTCGCGGCGTACAAGTACGAGGACGCGCGAGGTGCCGTGGAGGCTCTCGGGGGACGCGTCGGACACTATGTTTTCATTGGAACTGGGCAGGTGTATTTGGTGCGGCAGGAATGCCCACGCCCGGCGCAAGAATCGGATTACGACGGAACGTTGAAGGAGCGACCCACGGCTGAATACGAGCTTGGCAATTGGGAATACGGAATGGGGAAACGTGATTGCGAAGATGCGCTGATCGAGGCTTGGCGAAAGTCGGGTTTTCCATCGACGCGTATTCGCATTCCTATCGTCGCGGGTGAACGCGATCATTACCAACGGCTCGATCCGTACGTATTTCGATTGCTCGATGGAGGTCCGGTCATCATTCCGGACGGTGGAGTGCTTTTGCTTCGGCAGGTGTATGCAGGCGAAGTTGCCCGGTTTCTCGTGGAATTATTCGGTCGGGAAAATACGTTTGGCGAAGCCTACAATGTTTGTCAACGGGAAGCGCCGTCGCTTTCCGAGTTGGTCGGTATGATGGCGCAAATTTTGGGCTCACAATCGAAGCTCGTACCTATCGAAACGCCGGACATCGTAGCGGCTGGTTTAACCCCACGAACCTTGTCACCGCTGAGCTCGCAATGGATGAGTATGCTGGATCCATTCAAAGCCGAGACGGAACTCGGTTTTCGGCACGAACCGCTTTCGATGTATCTGGGTAAGATTGTGGCTAGCTTGGTTGCTTATGCGCGAGCGACGCCTCCGGAAGGATACGAACGGCGGGCGGAAGAAATCAGTTTGTGCGAAAAATGGCTCAAAGATCGAGAATCGTTTCGACCGCCTCCGTCCATGCTTTTTAGCTGATTGGGTGTTCATCTTGCCAGTTTGAATCCGAGCCTGGATTTGAATGCTCGCTTCGCACGTGTGGGACACGCGCTGCGCGAGGCCAGTCACGATGGGGGGCTCGCAGGCGGCTCTTTAAGTCTTTTGTGCAAAGCCCAAAAGACGAGCCGGCTGCTCCGCCCCCATACCCCCCGAAATTTGCCAGTTTCCAAACTGAACGGTGCTCTATTTAGCCTAGAAAGCCAGCCTTACGGCCTGCTTGCACTTGCGCACCGCCATCGATGCTCATGGCGAACAAGTCCTCGCGCGAGATGAAATACGACTCGCCCTTGGCCGATCGTGCACGAACGACTCCATTTGTCACACGCAACGCTTCGACCTTGGCCACGGTAAGCGGCACGCCGTCGTGGGCTGCGTACAGCGTCATGAGCTGCCCTTCAGGCAAGCGGAGCGTGCCCTCGTCGTCACGTTTGGCGCCGATGTCGTCGAGAAGCGTGCGGAACATGTCTTCAGTCATGACGGCACATTTCCGCTCCATGGCCTCGCGCGTCAAGCATCGATCCGTGTCGACATCATGCGGCACCCGTTATGCACGCAACATGCACGCAACGAGCAGCCGTACCGACCGTCGCCAACGCAGGTGCATGATACGTTCGAGGAAGCGATGCAGGAAACCGCGAGCGCCGGTACGAAGCGAATTCCGGCCGAGGATCACATCTTCGTTGACGACGTGCGTAAGTCCTTCGGTACCACGAGTGTTTTGAAGGGCATTACGATGCACCTGCGGCGCAAAGAGACCGCGGTTATCATCGGTGGATCGGGTGCCGGCAAGACGACATTGCTACGGCTGCTGATTGGCCTGGAAAAACCGACGTCCGGCCACATTTGGGTCGACGGCGACGACATCGGTCCGCTTGGCGAACGCGACATGAACCGCATGCGCCAGAAGTTCGGCATGGTGTTTCAATACGCAGCGCTGCTCGATTCGCTCAACATCTACGACAACGTTTGCTTCCCTCTACGCGAGCATCGCAAACACATGTCTGAAAACGACATGCGCGACAAAGTCGTGAAGATGCTCAACATGCTCGGTATCGAAAACAAAGAGGAGCGCATGCCGAGTGAGCTGTCGGGCGGTCAGCGTAAACGCGTGGGCCTCGCCCGCGCGCTCATGCTCGAACCCAAGATCCTCATCTACGACGAACCCACCAGCGGTCTCGATCCACAAACGAGCCGCATGGTCGACGACCTCATCGAGGAAACCCGCGATAGGTTTAACGTGACAAACGTCGTGATCTCCCACGACATGGCCAGTACCTTTCGTATCGCACACCAAGCGTTTCTGGTGATTCAGGGGCAAGTCGTCGCACAAGGGCCGCCCGACGATCTGGCGTATGGCGACAACAAGATCGCGCGTGAATTCATCGCGGCGTCGGGCATCGATCCCGAAAAGCTTTCACGGGTCAACACACAGAAGCCGGCGTCCACCGAGACAAACTCGGTGAAATATCATCCAACGAGCTGAAGTTGTTCGACGGCTTCGTCGAGACGTACGAACGTCGCTCGATGCTTGCGTAGTTCGTCCACGACCACGGACAACGCGTCGAGCCTGCGTTGCAAAGGGATGCGTAACTCTGACTGGTACGGCACGAGGTGCTCGAGACCGTCGGATGCGTCGAGAAAATCGATCCCGTGTAGTTCGATGTTCACAAGTGGTTCGTCCACACATGCTCGCGCAAGAACACGCGACAAGGTGGGACCCGCGAGCGCGATGAAGGTGCCGATCAACGGCAAACGCAGACGCGGCGTGACTTGGATGGGTAACTCGACAAGCGCGCGATGACCGGCGACAAACCACGGTGTACCGGGACGATATGGGTGCGAAGGAGCAACGAGGACCTTTGGCGTATCGAGCACGGAGGCGCTTGTACGACCCAGCAAACGCATTGTGCCCATGACGATTGCTTTGGCTCCGTAATACATGGGGCATGGGAAAACGGATGAGTCGTATCGGAAGGACAACTCTTCGAGGACATCGAGAACGTGATCGTTGACGGTGTACCCCGGTGCGCGAAAACCGATCGTCGTTCGTCCCGTCGCGTTTTGGATGACGTCGCGTGCTTGAGAGATGTCTTGCCGCAGAGCATCCTTGGACAAACGCGACAAGTCGTAACGATGTGAGAACGAATGGTTCTCGATGGCGTGTCCACGCTCGGACAAACTGCGCAAGGTTGCGCCGTTACGAGGACGGTTCAGGTCCGAGCCAATTGCAAACAGCGTCGACTCGAGCGAGTGGGCGCGACAGAAGTCGTCGATACGCGCGAGGGCGATGTCGTACACGGCATGCCACGCAGGAGCATTGGCAGCGAGCGGTTCGAGACCATGAATCGCGTGGTAGTGGGAGATGCCGTCGAGGTCGACGGAGAGAGCGGCGAGACAACGGGGCACGGGACGATTGTAGAGAAAGTCGCGATGCCCCGCGATTGGATCAGCCAGCAGCCATCTTGGCAACTTCAGCGGCGAAGTCACCTTGGGGCTTCTCGATACCTTCGCCGCGTTCATAACGAACGAAACGCAAGATCTCGACTGTGCCGCCGGCACCTTTTTCCGCTGTTTGGCGCAACTTCTCGATGGTTTGTCCGGGAACGACAACCGACTCTTGTTCGGTGAGCGTGACATCGGAGAACCACTTGTTGAACTTGCCCTCGATGATCTTGGGCCAAGCGCTTTCGGGCTTGGGCTTGGGATCCTCGCGGAGCTGTCCTTCGAAGATGACCTTCTGTTTGGCCTTCATCTCGTCACTGATGTCCGCGCGCTTGAGAGCGATCGGGTTCATCGCGGCGATTTGCATCGCGGTGTCGTCGAGGAACTTGACGACGTCGTCATGGTTCGTCGTGGCATCGCTGTCGGTCTTGACGGCAATGACGACGCCGATCTTTCCACCGAGGTGGACGTACGCGTGCGCGGCACCGCTCGAACCTTCGGGAACTTCGACGCGATCCCAGCGGCGAACGGCGACTTTCTCGCCGATGGTCGCGCTGAGTTCGGAGGTGATGTCGTTCACGGTTTTACCGTGAAGCGGGAGCGCTCCGAAGTCCGCACCGGCAGGTGCCGTCTTGGCCACATCGAGTACTGCGCCAACGAAGTCGCGGAACTTGTCGTTTCGCGCTGCGAAGTCGGTCTGGATGTTGACCTCGACGAGCGTTGCGGCGCGCAAATCCGATGAAACGGATGCGCGAACTTCACCTTCGGTGGCGACTGCGCCGGCGCGTTTGGCGCTCTTGGCGAGACCCTTTTTCAGGATGATCTCGATCGCCTTATCCATGTTGCCCTCGGCTTCCGTGAGGGCGTTCTTGCAATCGCTCATGCCCGCAGAGGTTCGCTCGCGGAGTTCTTTGATTGCCTGCGCGTTGATGCCGGACATGGCCCGTATTCCTCCAGAAATGTGATTTGCTGTTCTACTGAGAAAAACTTGAACGAGAAGGGACGCTGACCGAGTTTTTCAGCCCAAACGTCCCTTGATGCACGGGAGTCGATCGAGCCAGCCGTTGGATGTTGCTTCGTTGGCTGGCTCGGATGGGTATTACGACGTCGGTTGTTGTTCGCCGCCGCCGCCAGCAGCACCACCACCGCCGCCGCCAGCACCGCCGCCACCACGACGACCACCGCCGCCGCCGCCGGGACCGCCGCCGCCGGGACCGCCGCCGCCGCCGCGACGACCACCTTGGTAGACGCTGATTTCATCACGACGGCCACCGCCGCCACCTTGCGCGGCACCCGCGTTCGGGCGCTCGTGCTGTTGATCGCGCTCGGAATCCTTGCGGCGTTGCATACCTTCGATCGCTGCGTCGGCAATACGTGCAGTGATGAGGCGAATCGAGCGAATGGCGTCGTCGTTGCCTGGGATCACCAAGTCGATCTTATCGGGATCGCAATTCGTGTCCGTGATGCCGATAACCTGCACGCCAAGCTTGCGCGCTTCGTTGACGCCGATCGCTTCTTGATGCGGGTCGATGACGAAGATCGCGGCAGGGACGGCCGCCATGCCCTTCAAACCACCGAGGTACTTTTCAAGGCGCTCACGCTCTTTTTCGAGGCGCGAGACTTCTTTCTTCAGAAGTTGTTCGTACGTTCCGTCTTCCTTCATGCGCTCGATCGTGCGGAGACGATCGAGACCTTGCTTGATGGTGCGGAAGTTCGTGAGCGTTCCACCGAGCCAACGGTTCGTCACGAAATACATGCCGGAGCGACGAGCTTCTTCTTGGACGATGTCTTGAGCTTGACGTTTCGTTCCGACAAACAGGATGCTGCCGCCACGAGAAACGGCATCGACGACGAAGTCGTACGCCCTTTTGAAAAGACGAACGGTTTGGTCGAGGTCGACGATGTGGATGCCGTTGCGGGCGCCGTAGATGTACTGGCGCATTTTCGGGTTCCAGCGCTTGGTCTGGTGACCGAAATGAACGCCGGCATCGAGCATCGAGCGAAGGGGGAGCGGGAATTCACCAGCAGCCGGGGGGACAAACGCTCCGGACGCTGCTGCGTTGGACATGGAAACATCAGACATGACACGCAATCCTTTCGGTTGTTGCCTCCGCTCCCCATCTTCGAAACAACTTCTCTTGGGGCGAGAGCACCATAGAGAAGCACCGGTTCCAAAGTCCCAACGTTGTGGGCGCATGCCGGGGGAGCGTGTGGATTCCGCTTGACCAGTACTGGGCAAACGGGGCGCGCATCCTGCCTTGCGCTGTACGTCTTGTCAACGGCACGTTGCCTTTTTCAGGGACGCTACGTTGTTCGAGGAAGCGGCATCGAAACGTGCGCCATGCACGACAAGAGTCCGGCCGAACCCAACATCGCTCGGATCGCAACCGGCATCCGCGGCGTCGACACCATCCTTGGTGGAGGCTTCACGACCGGTAGCGTCCAGCTGCTCATTGGCAAACCAGGCAGCGGAAAAACCGTCTTCGCGAATCAATGCGCGTTTCATCACGCAGCGGCCGACCATACGGCCGCGTACGTCACCCTGCTCGCGGAATCCCACGCGCGCATGTTGGCCCATCTCGCGGGTTTTTCGTTTTTCAATCCAGACCTGGTTTCTCGGCGAATTCTTTACATGAGCGGCTACGGCGTCCTCGAACAATCAGGCCTCGACGGACTGCTCGACCTGCTCACGCGGACGATTCGCGAACAAGGAGCGTCGTTTCTAGTCATCGACGGTCTTACGACTGCAAAGGAGTTTGCCCAGACGACCACAGCGTTCAAACGATTTTTGTTGCGGCTGAGTACGTCGGCGAGTTTGACGTCGTGCACGACGTTGCTCGTTTCGTCCGTCAATCGGCTCGCAGAAATTCATCCCGAAGGAGGCACCGTCGACGGAATCATTCGACTCGACAAACGGCAAGACGGAGCCCAGGTGATTCGCGAGCTCACGGTCGAAAAGATGCGCGGCACGAACTACGCGCTTGGACGACATGCCCACGGAATCGACAACACCGGCATTCACGTTTGGCCGCGTATCGAATCGCTACCCATTATGGAGTCCTTGGTCATGCCTGCCGATCGGAGGAGCAAGTTCGGCATCAAGGGTCTCGACGAAATGCTTGGAGGAGGCGTGTTGGCAGGTTCTTCGACCGCAGTCATCGGAACGACTGGTACTGGAAAAACGCTGCTCGGTCTCCATTTTCTCGCGAATGGAGTGCGTCATAACGAACCTGGCGTTTACGTCGGACTACGTGAGCCGCCAAGCCACATTCTTCATCAAGCACGCAGCGTTGGCCTCGATATCGATGCTGCCTGTCATCAAGACAAACTCACGCTTTTGTGGTTTCCACCGTTGGAAGACCGCATCGACGCCATCGCGTGGCGACTGCTCGATGTTGTGGAACGCGGAAAAAAGCAACGTGTCTTTATCGATGGGATCGAAGGGCTCGTCTCGATGCTCGTGTACCCCCAACGCTTGCAGCGATTCTATACGGCTTTGGTCACGCATCTGGCAGCGCATGGAGCAACGACGATCATGGCAGAGGTGATTCCGGTGTCGAAAAAAGCAACGGATCTACTCAGTCAAATGTCGCCAAACAACGTGCTTGCACTACGTGCAAAGGAAATGGGACAAGCGACGGTAAGAACCCTCGCGGCTATCAAGGTCCAGGGCAGTTCACACAATCTTGCACCCAAGCAATTTTGCATTTCCGATCGGGGCTTGGTTGTGGAACGTCGTTGGTGGGACCGGATTGGCAGGGACAAACGGTGAAAAAAATTCTCATCGTCGATGACGAATTCGACATCGTCGACGTGCTCGGAGACGTGCTCACGGTGGAGGGTTACCAAGTCGTCACGGCGGCAAACGGGCGCGAAGGATTGATGCGTCTACGCGATACGATCGTGGACTTGGTTCTGCTCGACTGCATGATGCCTCTGGTCGATGGCCCCGAGATGCTGCGACTGATGCGCGAGGACGAGCGGCTGCTCCATGTTCCTGTGGTGATGATGAGTGCTGCGGAAATGCGGCGACAAGTTCAAGCGCTGGGGTGTTCGGCGTTCCTCAAAAAGCCGTTTGACCTCAACACACTTCTGCAAACCGTCGCTCAACTCGTCGGCGACGGCGCACGCAGGGACAACCCTAGTTCGGCCTGACAAGACAGCATGCATCTCTTAAGGCTCGCGGACCCCTTGTCAGAACGCCCGATCGCGCGGGATGATGTCGAGCGCATGCGCAGCTTCGTCGAGCGAGCATGTCAGGGTGTTGCTGATGAGCGGCCAAGATCATGAAGTGCACGCGATGACCTCGGATTCTCCGCCTCCTTCTGCGTCAGACAGGCGGATCGCCTTGCGAATCCAAGCGTTTTTCCCGGCAGAGGTGGACCTCGGAAACGGCGTTAAAAAAACGGCCATGATTCGGGATCTCAGCGTGACTGGCGTCCTGATGCTCACGGTGGCACGCGTGAACATTGGCGACGACATCACCCTGTATTTGTACCTTACGGGCGATCCGAACCAAGCTCGCGAGGTCAAGGGGCGCGTGGTACGGGATGAGCGACGCAGCGTAGAAGTGTCGGATATGTGGCCGTACGCTGCGGCGATTCATTTCGCCGAGCCTTTCCCCGAAAGCGAACTCGAAGACGTTCGCTCGCTTGCTGACAAACAAGCACGTCTCACAGGAACGAAGAACGCCTAGAACGCCGTTTGAATCCGAGCCTGGATTTGAACGCTCGCTTCGCGCGTGTGGGACACGCGCTGCGCGAGGCCAGTCACGATGGGGGGCTCGCAGGCGGCTCTTTAAGTCTTTTGGGCAAAGCCCAAAAGACGAGCCGGCTGCTCCG
>JANORL010000191.1:0-3669 GCA_031415295.1 Polyangiaceae bacterium
GCCGAAATCATGGCCTGAACGATATCGGTGAGGAACGGACGCCCTGGGGCGTCCGTTCCTCAAAGGTGGTTGGCACCTTTGACTGGCAGCACCTTTGACTGGCACCTTGCACCTTTGACTGACTGCACCTTTGACTACCGACGTGGAAATGTCGATTTTAGTATCCCGAGCGCGTGGTTCTCATCTATTCTACGGCGATGGGTCGTATCGAAACGAATGGGTATTACGCGCTGGGGGTTCCTTTTTATCTGGCGATCATCAGCCTCGAACTTTGGCTCGCACGCCGCCAAGGGCGCCGTTTGTACGGTTTTGCGGATACCATTGGTAACTTTTCGGCCGGACTTGGCGAAATCATCATTGGGCTTTTCTTAGGTCCGTTTTTGCTCGGACTTTATGATTTCGCGTATGCCCGTATGGCCCTCGTCCATTGGCCCGACGGCTCGGTGGTCCCGTGGATTTTGGCGTTTTTCGTTGGAGATCTTTGTTATTATTGGTATCATCGCGCTGGACACTCGGTGGCGGCATTTTGGGCCGTTCACGGAGTCCACCACCAATCCGACAAATTCAACGTCGGTATTGCCACGCGGCATCCATGGTTTTCCGACACATATTCATTCATCTTTTATGCACCCGTACCGATGCTTGGCGTGCCTCCACTTCACTTCTTCGTCGCCATTTCGATCATTTCTTTCTACGCGCTCACCGTGCATTCGCAGGTTTTTCATCGACCAGGGTTGTGGCTGCTCGTCACGCCCGCTACGCATATCGTTCACCACGCGAAGAACAAGCCGTACGTCAATAAAAACTTCGGCGCCATGTTTACCCTGTGGGATCGCATGTTCGGCACGCACGTCGAAGTTGATCCCGCGAACCCTCCCGTCCTAGGTTCTTCCTTTGGGTACACGACACATGATGGCGCGCGCGCCCAATTCGTGTTTTTCGCCGACCTATTTTCCATAGCTTCTCGGGCGACCACATTCCGCGACAAACTTGCCACGTTTTTCCGTCATCCTGGTTGGGTTCCCGCCGGAATGAGTTTTCCAAAGCACGATCCTCCGCGTTCGGACGACGCGATTCCCGGCAGCACGAAACTTTATGCGGGTTCGATGTTCGGCATAATGCTCGCGTTTTCCTTGTGGGTTCTTTGGAATCGCGAACAACATCCGTTTTGGTTATTGGCGTGCAGCTCCGCCGCCATTTTATGGAGTCTTTCGACCCTCGGTGGATTGCTCGATGGAAGGCAAAATGCTGGACGTCAGGAAGGAATACGTGTCGTGTGTACCATAACGCTGCTCGTCGTGATTGTCGTGACCAGGTTGTCCTGAACGTACTGGGCTTGGCCTCGTCGCCACCGCCGGTTGACGTACGCGAAACCATTGTCCAGGCCACCATTTTTTTGCTTGTGTTTTTGCCGCTTTTCGTGATACGGCAAAGATTCCTGAACCAAGGACGACGAACCCCCCGACAACCTATGAAATCGAACAACTTACCACGACGCTCGAGCGGCCGATTTTGGGTGAGCATCGCAGCGTTGGCGATGTCGTTTTTTGCGTGCGATTCGCGTTGGTTCGAGATGCAGCGCGCCCGGCAAGCTGCCGCCCAGCAAGCGAAACCCAGCGAGCTTCACGCGAGCGAAGATGGCACATCACCCGCGGGTCATCGACTGGCACGCAAGGTCGACCTGCGGGTGTATGTGAGTCCTCGTTATGCGACCGAACTCGTAGAATGGCGCAATCAGTTTGACGCGATGATCGACGATGCCAATCGGCTGCTCGAACCGTCATTGCATGTTCGATTGGTCATTCAAGACGTCCGAACGTGGAAACCTGCGGAGGGGGATCCGGATCTAAACAAAGCACTTACGGAGCTCGCAACGCTTGATCCAGCACCGGATAAGGTTTGGGTCATTGGTCTCGTTGGCTCGGTTCCGCGTGCAGCGATATCGATTCATGAACTCGGGGTTGCCAATATTTGGGGCAAACACATGGTTTTGCGGACCATGAATGACGCTCAGGAATACGATTCGATTCAGCAGCATTTGTTGGGTGTCGATGAACAAGAGAGGCGGACGATTTATCGCCAACGCAAACGACACAAGACGACCGCGGTGTTCTTGCACGAATTTGCGCATACGCTAGGCGTGCCCCATGAATTGGCACAAAAAACGATGATGAACCCGACGTATGACGCCAAAGTGGAAGGGTTTGGCGACGAGGTCTTGGGGGCTATGCGAATCTCGCTCGATCATCGTATTGGGGCCGAGCCTTCGCCTGAACCAGCGTTTACGCAAGCATTGGCTGGTTACTTGGAACAGACGTCGGCAACGTGGGTACCATCGGACCGTGACGACTTGTTGAGGCAATTGCGCGTGTCGGGGTCGGCGGCAAAGGCAGAAACGTCGACGGGTGAGGTCAAAGCTGTCGACGTAGCCATAGCGGGGTTATCGGAAGCCGATCAGAAAGTGTTTGCCGAAGCGCGGAACGATCACCGAAACAAGCGCTGGGCCGACGCCTTCCAAAAAGCGCAGCCGCTCTTTTTGCGATATCCGGATGTCTACGAAGTGTACGAGTTACGTTGCCAGATTGCGATGGACCGCGGCGGTGCGTACCAACACGTTGAGAAAGAATGCGCGCGGCTGACACAATTTACGGACGAAATGGTCGAAGGCGCGAACAAGAAGTGAGTGTCAAGGCGTGATGCAGGCGTAGAGTTTCTCGAATTGCGTCTCGCAACCGGTGACGGTCGGTCGATTCATCACGTCGCATGAAAACGTGGGCGTTTGACCGATGCAAGCAAGCATCTGATTAAATGGGATCTTGCACGCTCCCATTTGGTTTTGATTGCAACCTTGTACGCACGCCATTTGAGTCGGGGGACCTCCAGCGCACTTGGCCGCGACCACCGGTACACAAGCGTCTTCACACGATAAGCATGGCGCAGGAAATACCTCGAGGTTTGTCCACTTGCCATTGGTGCACGTCTTGACGTTGCAAAACGAGCACGGATCCTCGCAACCCGAACCGCAAAATTCACCCTCGGTCATGCACGGACTTCCATCGGCGGGCAAATTCATAGGATCGCACGCACTTGTCCCACCGCCGCTCCCGGACGAACTCGCCGACGAACTGGCCGTACTCGAAACGCTGCTTTCGCCCGTTCCACCGTTTCCGCCCATTCCGCCCATTCCGCCTGTCGCACCCGCTCCGCCCGTGCCGCCGCCTCCTTGATCGATTGTCGTGGGACCGCAAGCTACGCCAATGGCGCCCAAAACAAGCACCATCGATCCAACCGTGAAATGAGACCCTTTGGCAACCATATCGAACGCTCCTTTTTTCTTGTAAATTTCGGTATTCGTGAACGAGCAAGTCAACGTGAGAGAATTCTGCGGACGCGCCCGACATCTCCTGAATCCAGGCGCACTTTGATGCCTCGCGGATGCGTCGAGGAACTCGTCAGGATGTCCTGCACCACGCCTTCCGTCAGCGTTCCACTCTCTTGATCAGCTTTCAAAACGATGGCGACACGTAAGCCACGCCGAATCTGCGCACGCACGGTCCCTCCAGGCTCGCCGACTGACGACAGCTCTGCTGGTTTTGGTGGCCGAACAATCACCACTTCGCCCGCACCCGCGTTGCGAAGCAGCGTTGCAATACGTTCGCACGCGTCGGC
>JANORL010000192.1:0-2709 GCA_031415295.1 Polyangiaceae bacterium
CTTGATGTGTTCCTTCGCGAATGGACTTACGAACTCGTAATTTTTCATCTTCGCCTCCAGCGCACGTCGAGCTGCTTCGTTGATCGAGTTGTACAAGAAGTCAAAATAAAAGCCAGCACGTTTGTCATCGAGCGTAGCAAACGCAGATAGGGCAGCTCCTGCGATTTCGGCCGCCTGGTCGCTATCCCCATAAGCCATTGCGGACATGAGCGCGAGTTCAGGGCTTCGAGCTGCGTCGTCAGCATCCGTGATCTTGGGGATGAGGTCCCTGTGTAAAACGGGAGGCTTGAGGACAAACTCGTGCACCCCGATCTCGATGGCTCGTGCACACCAAGTCGCAACAGCCGGATCAGGCGCAACCACGAGCAAATCTGCTTTGCAGCGATGTTTGTCGCGGCTAATGGTCAAATAGACGGGCCACACGTACGGTTTGTCGTTGTCGATGCCGAGTTGCACTTCGACGATGTTGACGCGAATGGGTTTTTCGTTGTGGTACAAAACGACGACGACATCGGCGCGATATTCGGCTGGCTGAACTTCGGTCAGGTCGATGGACGCGAGGCGTGCTTCATCGAAGGGTGGCTGCGGAACGTGAAGGGATTCGGCGAGCAGCTCTGTGGCGAGGGAAGGGCGGTTTTTGAAGAGTTCGACCAAGATTTCGTGCTGCATGGAGGCCATGGTCAAACCGTGTAGCACGACGACAAACGGGTGCTACAGGAAAAACGGGAGGGTGTCACTTTTCTCGAATGTGTCACGCGTACCGGTTTTGAAAGGCGGGGTGATCGAGCGATGATAACGGCGCTCGGACGTTGAAGCGATGGGTGAACACGCCATAACGAATGTGTTGGGATGCGGCCTGGTGGCTGCCAGTTATGAAGTAAGCATTAGGAAAGGCGTTTGGCATGGCGAGCGCATTAACGCGCGAGGATGCGTGCACCCAAACGCCATAGGGAACACGCATTAGGCGTCTCATGACGAGCGTCCCAGTTTACGAGGAAATCGCTGGGTTGTTTTTTCTATACAGTTGAAGGTGCACCGGCGAACTCGACGATGCGTCCGCACGTCACAACTCCGCTCAAGTCTCGGCGTCGTTCATGGCACGTCAGTCGCCATCCCAAATCAATTGGCAAATCTGCTGGATCAGAGCCTGTCTTTCGTTGATGTCCGCCTTCTCGAACGTCGGATGTGCGCGCAGCTTCAGGCCCAACTTGGCGGCCATTGCGAGGAAGTTGGGGTTTTTCTGGTAACATTTCGGATGGAGCGATTGCGCCAGAAGATTCTCCTTCAAATAATGCTCCACTTTTTCGGCATACGGCATCACGCCATACGATTGATTCGTTCCTTGCGGGAGCAAAACCAAATCCCCAATCCGATTGCGGTAATTGTCGAACTCGTGGCGCTGTTCGAATTCGGCGTTGTGCTCCTCGAACTTGTTCGCCCAGATGTGCTCGACCTGGTAAGGCTTCTTTCCCGCGCTGCCGTAATACGTCGTGAAGTTCGTGGCTGCCCCCGCCTGCTGCTCGATGAACGCGGTGATCCTTGCGAGCAGGAATTTCACGAAGCGCTTATTCGTCCCGTGCAGTCGGAAGTCAGCGACTCCGCCCCACTTTTCGGCCATTTCGTTCAGCTTGTTGCGCAGTATTGCCTTCAATGTATCAAGGTCTTTGCCACGTAGTTCCTTCACGAGCGAATACATCGTGTAGCGAATCGAGCTTGCGCCGAAGTTGCGGAAATTGACCGACCGGCGCACAGCAAACGCCTCCAAGAACCGCGCCACTTCGTTGATTTTCAGCCGCACTGTTTCCGGCGAATCGCTCGATCTCAACGACGACAACATCAGCGGGTAGCTCAACGAATTCGCAATGCCCCAATGCGCGTGATAAAACACGTGCTCCCATCCCTGCTTTTCTTCCCACTGCGCTTCGAGGATGTTCAGAAACGCGCGCAGGTAAAATTTCATCTCTTGATGCACGAACGTCATGAAATCCTGCGGCGAGTCTGCTTTCAGCCCGGTCTCTTCGAGGTTATCGCGAAACCAGCTATGAAATTTCGTACCGATTTTTTCGAAATCCTCGTTGGATGAACCTACCTTGCCTTGCCGGATGGTGTTGGCGTATTGGCTGCGCAGCCATGCCTGAAAAAACGTTTGGGTTTCGTCCCTGTCGTCCGCCTTGAGCTTTTGAATGGATTCCTTCCAAAAGACATTGGCCTTCTCCCGGTCTTTCGAATTTGCGAATCGCGACAGGAGGTAACCTTTGAGCATTTCCGTCGACGTGAGATTCAAGCCCCGATCGTTCATCGACTCGAAAATGGTATACGCGTTGTCATCCGAGTAGGCGGTAATCTCCACAAGAACGACGTTGTATTTGAGCCAATCGAGGAAGTACGGGAATGCGTTACCTTTGAGCTCTTCGGGAAACGCCTCGGCAATGTCGGCATAACGGGCCACCATGTTTTTGGTGGATTCGTCATCGTCCGTCTGGCCCTCGTAGGTTCCCGTCTGGAACAACTTCTCGAGGCACGCCTTGCGTTCTTCCACTTGGATGTTGAAGGACTTCTGGCCGAATTTCTCGGAACTTTTTAAATTGAAGACTTGGTACTTCGCAGTCGACCAAAACTTTTTTCAACACACAATTGGATTAGGAACCGTTTTTGTCTTTTCGACCTTTCGAAAACGAGAAGATCGAATCTTTCGCTCATCGACTTTGT
>JANORL010000193.1:0-23211 GCA_031415295.1 Polyangiaceae bacterium
CCGACTTCAATCATCGACCCGTCAAGAACGAGGACGACGACCTACGTCCAGACGTCGAATACCAAGCTCATCCGTTCGTTTTCGGCTCGGCTTCGACTTCGGGCAACGGCGGAAGCGTCGCGGGATCGGTTCCTGGTGCAACCATAAAAATCTCGAACGTCGCCGGATACACGTCCGTCTTTTCTTCGACCCGCGCTTCTCCATTCAATGGACGCAACGTGCGCGTTTTGCGAATACGATACCCGCGAATCCCCTTTTGCTTGACGATGGTCTTTCCCTCCGCCAAACCCGCTCTCTCTTCAATCTTGCGTTTGTACGGTGAAACCCCAACCGTCGCGGTCGTCCATTCCACCGCATCCGGCGAACCATTGCCCCGGATCTCCATCGTCAGCGTACCTTTATCAGCAGTGGCGTGTAGCACGACAGGAAATGAATACGGATTACGAATCTTCAAATCCACGTGCGGATAAACTACCGTCGCATCGAGGCCCATGGGAATGTAGCCGCTCGGACGCGAATGATTGATCCGATCGACGACTTCGAATCCTCCAAGATACGCTGCTGCATGCAATGTACTGGCAGCCTGACACGTTCCCCCACCAATGCCTTCACGCATTTCGCCCTTGTAGATCTCGGGTGCCGTCGTAAAACCATTTTCCGTGTTGCGCGGACCCACTTCGGCATTAAAACTCATCATTTCGTCCGGCAAAAGCACAACCCCGTCGACTCCAGCCGCTGCACGCGCCACGTTTTGCGCTCGACCAGCTTGTCCCCCGACGTACCCATACCGAGTCGAATACGTCGACAACACCTTGGACATGTCGATCGTGGCTACAACCGCCGCGGATGCGCGCGGAGCAATCTCGAACATCGGAATTACGATACGTGCTTCGGAAGACTCGGCCGCTTTTTCAATCGCCGAAGCCGCCGCGTACAAATCGACATAACGCCCAGGTACATCTGTCGTGGGTTTTCCCGTCGCAAAATCATATCGCGATCCCCGCGGGACCGAATCCGTTTCGTCCTTGACCCGCTCGAGACGCTCAACCAAAGGCTCAATGGGCAAACGCACGGAAATCGGAATATTGATTGCCCCGCGTCGCGCTTCGAGCGACTCCACGATCCGCTCGTCCCATTCGCCTTCACGGCCAACAGCGGAAATCCTCGTCGTTATGCCGTCGATATCAATCGTTGCACCAAGTTCGGCATACGTCGTTTCGAGCACCACTTCGGTGCCAAGCATCAATGTCACGCGGCGATCAAGCACCGCGTGCGCTCGAGATTCTACCAAAGCGCGGGCCGATCCACCGGAAACCTCGGCTCCACCAATACGAACGCCTTTGGCGACTTGCCCATCGGCAGGCAAGATCTCCCGCGTTGCTCCATGAACACCGCCCGCTACGGCGAGTGTAACGAAGAGACAAGCGACAAGACGCGGCCATATACGCCGCGAAGAGGGATTCGAATCCGCTTGGGTGGAGCTTGGAGGAGCCATCGAGAAAAAGAACGCTCGACGACCGAGGTTATCATTCCCCGAGAATCTTTTTCCACTATTTCAAGATCAAAAAGCGCGGACGGTTACTCGAAGGGTGTTTATCAGGCGTCGCGAGCGGAGTGAAGCTAGGGAGGACGACGAAAGCGTACATCGACACCTGAGTAATTCCGACCGACGATTCACAACGCGCAGCAGCCTGATAAACACCCTTTCAAAGGCCAAGCGCGCCGCGGTACAACCAGCCCGTCTTCGATCCGGACTCGATCTTGTACCATTCGTTGCGCTTGCCGATGATTTTGACCTTGGTGCCCTTCACGAGCCGCAACACGACTTCGCCAGCCTTGGGCTCCTTACGCACGAGCGCCGTATCCCAAGCGACGATAGCCGAGCCATTGGCGCCCGATTCGCTCGTCGTCGATCCCGCTGCCGGTTCATCGCCTTCCGCGGGCGCCGCACCTTCAGGTTTTTCCGGTACAGAACCGGGCGGAAAAAACGTCAATCCGTATTGCACCGTGTAATTCCGAAATTTGTGCGGTACGTCTTCAAGCGGCACATTGCCAAAGGCTTTGCCGGCACACTTGACGATGCCGCCCACCGTACCCGCAGGCACTGTGGGTTTGTCTTTCTTGCTGCGGACGACGTGAACTTCTTTTTTCTCGAAATCGATCTCGAAACCCACCACGAGTTTACCGGAAACACCGACAGCCGACGCGCACTCCGCCAAACTCTCGAGTTTCGGGACAGCCACAGGGTCGAGCTGAAGTTCTCCGCAATCCGTGATCTTCTTGTTTTTCTTGTCCGAACATTTGGTGATTTTGCCCGGACCAACCAAGACTGTTTGTTTGAGCGCTGCCGCAGCGGCCGTTTCGCCAGGTGTACCCGCCGATGAAGCGGGGGCTGGTGCCGCAAGGGCCGCAGAAACCGGAGGAGCCGCTGCTACAGCGGATGCAGAAGCTGCCGTGTCTGACTGCGCCTTCAGATCCCCAGGAACGTTCGGACCAACGTGAAACCCTGCGAGCTTCGGCCAAGCCACCCCAAGGATGAAACCCGTGGCCGCAATGATGCCCACGCGCGACCACGCGGGCCGATCTTCCGCGGGCGTAGGAATCTGAACTCGAGGACGTACTGCATTGGCCATCGAGGCTTGACGTAGCACGCGCCCAGGGGGGACCAGCAAGTTTTGGGGTGCTGTTGCAGGAGGCGATCGACCAGGCACGTGAAGAAAACGCCGCTACGAGCCTTCTTCTTCCGTCGTTTGATCTCGCTGGGCATCTTGTTCGTCCCAACGATGCCGATGCCGAATGTCTTTGCCCTTCACCAAAAAGACGACGGTTTCCGCAATGTTTGTCGCGTGGTCGCCAATTCGTTCGAGGTACTTCGCGATCGACTGAATCCGCGTGGCGCGATAAATCGCCGTCGAATCCTGCGCCATGAGCACCAAGAGCCGCTCGAAAATGCGTGTGTATTGCGCGTCGATGAGTTCGTCTCGGCCAAGAAGTTCGATCGCCCGCTCGACGTCTCGATGCACGAGCGCTTCCAAGGCTTCGTGAACGACCGACGTTGCTTGATCCGCCAGTTCACCAAGGTCCAAATTCGTAGGACCCGCGGGTTGCGTGTTCAGTTCCGCCACGCGTTCGCAAATGTTCGCCGCCAAGTCGCCGATTCGTTCCAGGTCCGTAACAATCTTGAGTGCGGTCGTGACGAACCGCAGATCCGAAGCGACTGGTTGCCGCATGGCGAGGATCCGCATGGAGAGTTCGTCGATCTCGCACTCGAGGTGGTTGATGCGCCGGTCCATCTGCATGGTGCTTCGCGCAAGTCCCGAATCGCGCGTGGCAAGTGCCCGCATGGACTTGGTTACCATGTCTTCGACCATGCCGCCCATGAGCAACAGTCGATCCCGCAGCGTGCGTAATTCGCTTTCGTAAACGCGGCTCGTGTGTTGCCCCTGGACCATCGGTTTGTTCAGCCAAACTTGCCCGTCACGTAGTCTTCCGTGCGGCGTTCTCGTGGATTGGTGAAGATACGCGCGGTGCGATCGAACTCTACCAGCTCCCCCATGTACAAGAATGCCGTGTAGTCACTGACCCGTGCCGCTTGCTGAATGTTTTGTGTTCCAAGTATTACCGTGATCGATTGACGTAGATCGTGAATGATTTCTTCGAGGTGACTCGTTGCCGCTGGATCAAGGCGACTGGTGGGCTCGTCCAAAAGCAGAACTTCAGGTTCGAGTGCCAGCGCGCGAGCGATGCACAGACGCTGCTGTTGCCCAGCGGAAAGCCGAGGCGCTGCGCGGTTCAGGTCGTCTTTGACCTCATCCCAAAGCGCTGCGCGACGCAACGATCGTTCGACGACTTCCTCGGGATCGCGTCCCCGCATGCCGCTGAGGCGTAGTGCTGCGAGGACGTTGCCGGACACGCTCATGTGCGGAAATGGATTCGGTTTGGGGAAGATCATGCCGACGCGACGACGAATGTCGATAGGGTTTGTCCCCGGACCCAGAATGTCGACTCCATCGAGCAACACGCGCCCGGACAAACGGCTTTCAGGAATCACTTCGTGCATGCGGTTGAGGGTGCGAAGCAGCGTGGTTTTGCCGCATCCGGCAGGCCCGATGATCGACGTGACCCGATGCTCGACGATCCGCAACGTGATGCCGGACAACACGAGCGACGAACCGAACCATGCACGAAGGTCGTCCGTCTTCATCTTGATGGTGAGGGTTGCGTCGGTATCGAGCGGAGGCGGTACCGAATCGATACGCGAAGCTACGTCGGGGTTTGTCATGCGATACCTCGTTCCGACAACCCATCGTGGCTGAGATCTCGCGTACTCGCAGTGCCTCGTTCCCCGAGCCAATGAGCGAGCACGTGCAAGACAACGACCACCACCACAAGTACGCTGACCGCGGCTGCGGCGATGGTCTGGTGCGTCGGATCCGGATAGGCCACGGAGTCGAAAATGCGTACAGCGAGAGGCTCGATGAACACGACGTTAGGGTTGGGCACCAAGAGGTCAATGACAAGCAAGGGAGCTGCTGTTCCAAGGGCCCGCGCGACGATCAACAAGACTTCGGCCATGAGGCGGGGCATCGCCAACGGCAACACGACATGAACGAGTGCTCGCCATGGATCCGCGCCGAGCGCGAGCGATGCTTCATGCACGAGCGGCGGTACGGTTCGAAGAGCGCTGCGTGTGCGTTCAACGATCATGGGGAAAAGAAAGAAAGCGAGTGTGATCGCGGCCGTGACGAACATCGACTGGACGTGGAGCACCATGGTTAGGAGCGTGAGTCCGAACAGACCGTACAAAACGGAGGGAATGGCCGCGAGAAGGGTGATGGAGCGTCGAGCGAGCGACGTGAAAAAATGTTGAGATGCCAAGTGTTCGATGTGAATTGCCGCGCCTACGCCGATGGGCAAAGCAAGTGCGAGTGCGGCCCCGACAATCCGTGCGCTTTGTGCGAGAGCTGAAAACAAGCCGAAACGTACTGCGGGATCGGACAATCCGGGCCAGGCGCGCGCCAAAGTGTCCAAGACAAACCACGCTCCAAACACGAGCGGAAGGCCGACACCCAACACGCAAAAAACATGAAGGAGACGATCGGAGAAGCTTACGTTTGCCCGCGGAGCCATCACCGACCATCTCCTCGAAGGGGTTTGTCAAGGCTGATGGGTGCGACGTCGAGCGCCAGGGCGACGAAAAGTAGGGCACAACCGACAATGAAGAATTCTCGGGGGATTTGGTGTCCCCGGAGGAGCGCCGTTGTTGCCTTGGGAACCAAAAACGTGGTCAACGTGGACGGTGTTGTGGTCTGCGACGATGCGTACGCCGTGAACACGACGAGCACGATCATCGTTTCCCCGAAAGCACGCGATGCAGCCAGCATCAGGGCTGCCAAAAGACGTCGGCGAGCGGCGGGCACGACGACGAACATGGCCGTGGCAAACGTGCTTGCGCCGAGCGCACATGCGGCATCACGCAGTGACGGAGAAACCGCGGTGATCGCCGTGCGACTTTGTTCCAGAAAACGCGGCACGATCATGCCGGCCAGGGCAATTCCTGCTCCCAAGACGGGTCGTTTGTCCAGGCCAGGTACGAGGGTACCTAGGGCGGGAAGAAACGTGGCGACGGCGAAATAGCCGTAGACGATTGGCGGTACGCGGGCGAGAAACCGCAGGGGAGTTTCGAGCCAAGCGGATGCCCGTAAGCTAGCGAATTCGCTCAAATAAAGCGCGGCCAAGAAACCGATGGGGACGGCAAGAACCAGCGCTACGGCGGACGTGACAAACGTCGTTCCAATGAGCGAAGGAAGGCCGATGGGCATGTCGATTGCGGCATGACGTGCATCCGCAAAGGTGCCCAAGGCTCCTATCGTGGTGACGGTGACGAGGCTTCCGAGCAGCAAAACTCCGAGGACGGCACAAAGCAGAAAGAGCGGGCGCACAACGACGAACGTCCATGGAGGACGCGCGAAGCGTGCCGAATTTTCAGGATGTTTTGGTGGGGAAGTCGTCACGGCCGGTAGGGGAACGGAGTTCAGTCGACCGGTCCTACTTGAACCGTGTGACAAGCTGATGACAGCCGCGTGTGGAGGCGTCGAAAACGCGTTGCATCGCCCATGCGGCGCTCCGTTGCGGGATTGATTTGCAATGACGTAGAGCGTGCTCAACAGGCGTCGCGATGGAAGCGACATCGTATGCTGAGTAAGTTCGACCGACGCCTTACGATACGCAGCAGCTTGTTGAACACCCTCTTGCGATGCTTCCCAATGCCCACGTGTGTGGGTACGCTGCGCGCGATGCCTTTGCTGCCCGAAGCACAAGCCGCACGTGTGCCAGCCGAACACTTGGTCGAGTCTCTTGATCAAGCGCTTGCTGCTGCTCCCATAACGACGGTGCGTCGCAGCGAAGCGCCAGATCAATTGCTTGGACGACCAACGATTGGTCGTTTGTTGAGGTTTGTCCTGGAAGAATGGGTCATGATGGCCGCGCTCTGGGGCGTGATGTTTATTGGCCCGCACTGGCTCTATCCCGTTCTTGCGTTGCTCGTTGCTGGGCGCTTGCATGCATTGGGCGTTCTTTTACACGATGCGGCGCATATGCCGTTACGCTCCAAAGGTCTTGCTGTTCGTTTGCTCGAAATTCTGGCTGGTTATCCCATTGCGACGACAATCGATGCGATGCGGTACCATCATTTACGGCATCATCGGGACAACGGAATGCGAACCGATCCGTATTTCAAGGCTGGCGCGGAAGAGAGTAAAGTGACGAGGTTTCTGCTTCGGATCCGGGGCGTGATACTCATTCCTTTTTGGACTGTGCGTACGCTTGTGGGTCTTGTCGCGCTCATGGTTCCAGGGGTTCGTCATGGTTATGGGCGCATTTTTCTCCAAGATCGTTCCGGCGATGATTTGCGTCAATCCAAAGAAGTCGAACGTTGTGCGCGAGAAGATATCGGTCAATTGCTTTTTCAGCTCGGGGTCGTCGCATTGTGGATTCGATTTCCGCACGAGGTTCTGTATGGGTACGTGATTCCGATTAGCATCACCGGCGTTCTTTCGAGCAACCGAGTCGTCGCGGAACACATTTACCATTCCGTCACGGATCGGCGCACGGAAACGCAGTTTACCATAACAATGGACCACGGCTTGGGCCTCATCGGAAAACTTTTCATGGCGCCGCGAAACATTGGATTCCATATTGTGCATCACTTGCATCCTCAAGTGGCGCTCGAGAACTTGCCGGCACTCCGTCGTTGGTATACTCAACGTTATCCCGACCTATATCCGCCGCCCGGTCGCCATTCCGTGGCTTCATCCGTAGGAACAGTATCATGAGCGCTCCTTTCCATTATCAGAGTGATGGGTGGTATCTACGTGACGCCACGCCTGATGACAACGAAGCATTGTGCAAACTTTTTCAGAGCATTCATCTGCCCGCGTCGCTCGAACTTGCCCAGGA
This sequence comes from Polyangiaceae bacterium, assembly GCA_031415295.1. Lineage (GTDB taxonomy): Bacteria > Myxococcota_A > Polyangia > Polyangiales > Polyangiaceae > Polyangium. The sequence continues at coordinate 7,459 of JANORL010000193.1, forward strand.
GCGCGATCCGGATTTTTTTGCAATGTTACGGATGCATTCCGGTAGCTATCACGCGTACACGGGCGTGAGTGACGAAGGTGAAGTCGGCGGTTGTGCGAGTATGCCGCGTCGTTTGGCGTGGGATGGCGATAACAAAATCGAATCGGCATATCTATGCGACTTGCGGATCATTCCTCGATTTCGTTCTCGTGGGGCCCTGGGTCTGGCATTCGACGCAATATTTGAATTTGCTGCTCGAGAATATGGCGGCGAATTGTTTACGACTGTGATTTTCGACACCAACAACCGTGCAAAAAAAGCATTGGTAGGAAAAGCAAAAGAAGCGCCAGCGGCCAACCGCAGATTGCAACCGATGTATCGTGAAATGACCAAATTTCATATGACTTCGGTTCATTTCACGACAAACAAGCCCGCTCCGAGCCGTCTGGTGAACGAAGCGAGTTCGTCCGATCGTGACGAATTGTTTCAATTTCTCATCGACCGCCAGCGGCGAAGGTTATTGGGCGAATGTTTGGACGAAGAAATCCTGAATCGGCGCCTTGCAACGTGGCCGGGGTTTTCCCTGTCGGATTTCCTCATTTCGCGAGATCGCCACGGAAGAATCGCCGGCTGTCTTGCCCCGTGGGATACCGGCGCATTCAAACGAACACGGGTGATCGGGTACCACGGTTCGATGGCCTGGGTCCGCCGAGGTTTTGATTTGATGGCACGTTTGCGGAGTTATCCGCCGCTACCGCCTCCCGGGGAATGTTTTCGTTTTCATTTCCTCACGCACCTCGAGGTAGTGGACGACGATCCGGCTGTTTTGGCAGATCTCCTTCGCGCTGCGTACCACCGTCTGCGCCCTTTGGGCGGGCATTACATGGCGGCGATGATTCCACGCGGCTCGACGCTCGAACCAGCGTTTTCCGATTTCATGGTAACGCGCACACCCATGACGCTTTATGCCGTTCATCGACGAAACAGCCGATACGATGGGCGCGACTTTCGTACACTCCATCCAGGATTTGAAATGGCGCTGTCTTGAGCGAGTCCAATGATGAAAACAACGATCGATCTTCCGCCGCGTGTTAATGAAGCGTACCAAAAACGTAATGTTATTGGTTCGAAAAAATTGTACATGAATTGGGGGTTGTGGAACGACACCACCCAGGAACTCGATGACGCCGCCCTCGCGTTGGTGTTGAAATTGGGGCAATTGGCTGGAATTGGACCGGACACGAAATTGCTCGACGTTGGGTTTGGTTTTGGTGATCAGCTCATTGATTGGTGCGCCCACGCCAAATTAGGCAGCGCCGAAGGGTTGAACATATGCCCGGAGCAAACGGCCATTACGCGCGAACGATTGGCCAAAGCGGGTTTTGCCGATCGCGTGTCTGTGCAAGTGGGTGACGCCGTCGCTTTGCCATTTGCCGACGCCATGTTCGACGCAGTAACGGCAGTCGAATGCGCATTTCATTTTCGCACGCGGCAGCGGTTTTTTCAACAAGCCCACCGAGTCTTGAAGGACGGTGGTCGTCTGGTATTGGCCGATTTTATTGGAACGAATCGGCCAGGACGCCGCCAACGGATTGCCCAAAGCGTGGCGTCGAATGCCTGGGGTTTTGCTCCAGGAAGCTTTTGCTCGTCAGAAGAATATAATGCAATGCTTGAAAGGGCTGGATTTCGACAAATCACCATTGAATGCGTGACCGACCGGGTGATCCCTCCGGGCATGCGTTATGCGCGAAGTAGGCTTTTTGCAGCTGACTTGCGACGGCGAATGACGACCAAAGTGTGGCTGACGACGGCTGTTGCTTTGAGCTTGAGTCGTTTATTGCGAGACCCATTGCCGGGCGAATACGTTTTGGTTCGGGCGGTCAAGTGACGCTTGGTGACTGTTCAGCAAGAGACGAACGCGTGAATCCAATCATTTCTATCGATCATTTGACGGAACCGGTTGTTTTGCGAGGTGCTGCTTCCCAATGGCCGGCGGCGCGGTGGACCATGGAGTCGCTTCGAGACCGTGTTGGTTCCGTGGTCGTTCCTATTCATACCGGCCGCTGGAAACGAGCTGGATGGCGTATAACTCGCGACGGGAAAACGATATCGACGCCGGCGGCGACCTATCTGACGGACATTTTGGAAGGGCGGGCGACGGGATATTTGGCGGGATTCGAACTTTTGCGGGCAGTGCCTTCGTTACGCGCCGATTTGGCATTTCCTGAAACCGGTCCATTATCCACGGACGTCGTGTGGATTGGTCCAGCAGGAATGGCGACCCCTATTCATTTCGACTTCGTACCTAATGTGTATGCGCAGTTGGCAGGACAAAAACGGTGGCGCTTGTGGCGTCCAGAACGACCGCTCGAACCGCGATTTGCGGGCATTGGTGGATTTGCCATGAGTGCGTTGGATACGGGGGACGGACCTGATGCGGCTGGGCCTCCAGACATGGATATCGTGCTCGATGCCGGTGACGTTTTGCTCTTGCCGGCGAAATGGTGGCATCGCGTGGATACGTTGACCGCTTCCATTGCTGTCAATCGCTGGTGGACCTTGGACAAACTTACGAAAATTCTGCGTAAATCGCCGCGAGTTGCTCGGCATCAGCCCCATGCGACGCCGAATGGTCAATTGCGGGCCGTGATCGTGCCGATTGAAGAGATCGACGCCGAGCTGCGCGCTGCGATGTGGGTGGTCTTCGACCGCGTATATGCCGATGTGGAACGAGCGCGTTTTGATCAAGACTTGTCCGAGAAACAACACGTGATTCTGCTCTTGGACAAGGGCGATCAATCCGTGCAAGGTTTTTCCACTTTATGCGTGTATCAACGCGTCGTGGAAGGACGTGACGTCGTCGTGGTGTATTCGGGCGATACGGTGATTGCACCTGGGTATTGGGGACAGCGGGCACTCCACTCGGCATTCGTCAAATACGTCACTGCTTGCAAAGCTCGTCATCCATTCGTGCCCGTGTATTGGTTTCTCATTTCCAAAGGTTACAAAACCTATCTGCTCCTGGGCCGGAATTTCCCGGAATATTGGCCGCGTCGCGATAAACCCACGCCGCCATGGCAAGCAGCGGTCATAAAAAGTTTGGCGACGGAAAGGTTCGGTAACCATTTCGTGGCCGAACGAGGTATCGTGCAATTCGATCGGCCCATGGGGCGATTACGTGCAGGGGTTGCGCCCATCGAGCCCGAAATGGTGGAGGACCCGGACGTGAAGTTTTTCATTGAAAAAAATCCCCGCCATGAAGCGGGTGATGAACTATGTTGTCTCGGTAAACTGGGCATAGGATTGAGTATTTATGCTGTGCGTCGACTGCTTCGGCACAAATTCCAACGCTCCACGTCAACCTGAATTGGCGCTCCCTTGCGATGACGATATCTTCCCTTTCCGTCATACAACGTTCGTGGTTGGCCAGTCAGGTACCGGCGGTAGCACATTTTGAAATTGCGTTGCGGTTTCCAGCCCAGGTGCAAGCTCGCCGATTGTTGCGTTTATTGCAGAAAAACGCCCACACCGCATACGGTCGAAAACATGGATTTGCGACCCTGAGTTCGCCGCGTGAATATCAACGAGCCGTACCGATCGTCGATTACGATTCGTTGACGCCGTGGATTGATCGTGTGGCTGCCGGCGAATCCGCCGTGCTCACGCAGGCGCCCGTGCGAATGTTCGAGCGATCAGGCGGATCCACGGCAGCGACGAAGCTCATTCCTTATGGACAGGATCTTTTGGCTGATTTTTCTGCGGCCACCCATCCGTGGCTTTTCGATCTTTATCGCCGAATGCCCGGTTTGATCGGGACTCGGAGTTACTGGTCGCTTTCCCCGGTAGCCCAAAAGAAACAACGTACAGCGGGCGGATTGCCAATTGGTATCGAAGACGATACAGAATATTTTGGTCCGGTTGCCCGTTACGCGTTAGGCCGTATGATGGCTGTTCCTTCGTCGGTCGCGCATTGTGCCGATATGGATTCGTGGCGTTTGGAGACTCTGAGACACCTGCTTGGCGCTGCGGACCTGGGATTCATTTCGGTCTGGAGTCCGACGTTTCTTACGCTGCTCATGGGGGCGCTTCGGGAACGACTGCCCATTCTGTTGCCGGCATTGCCACCTGCGCGTCGAGATGAAATCAATCGCGGGCTCGACCGGGAAGGGGCGCTTGTCGGAGAAGCCATTTGGCCGCAGTTGCATTGCATTTCGTGCTGGATGGACGGTATCGCGGGTGAATTTGCAGCGCCATTACGCCGTTGGTTTCCGCGTACGCCATTTCAAGCCAAAGGGCTGCTCGCGACAGAAGGTGTCGTTTCGTTTCCTTATGGGGACGAACGAGGTGGCGTCGTCGCAGTGACGAGTCATTTCTTGGAATTTGTGGATCTGGACAAACCAGATCGGACGCCGCTTCTCGCCCACGAACTACGCACGAATGGTCAATATTCGCCCATTCTGTCCACTGGCGGAGGCCTTTACCGTTATCAGCTCAAAGACGTCGTCGAATGCGTGGGTCACCAGATGGCCACTCCGCTGATTCGGTTCGTCGGAAAACTAGATAACGTAAGCGATACGTGCGGCGAAAAGATCAATGCGCGGCAAGTTGAAAAAGGCCTCGCCGAGGCAACGCGAACGTTGGGCATTACTTGTGATGTTGCGCTACTCGCGCCTGTGTGGCCCAATGGAACCAGCGCACCAATTCATTATTGCTTGTTCGTCGATGCCGAAACCGACGATACCACCCTGGCAAAGCTTGCGGTGCTCGTGGAAGACGAACTTTTGCAAGGTCATGCATTTCGTTATGCTCGAGATCTAGGGCAATTGGGGCCGATGCATTTTGCGCGGATTCGTGGAGGTCCCGCGGTCGTGCAGGATACGCTGGTGCGCGCAGGACGACGAGCTGGCGATATCAAGCCCACGCATTTGGATACGCGCCGATTGTGGGGCGAAACATTTGGTCCCGGTTTGCCCGCGCGCGAAATGGTTTTACGGGCGTCTTCTTCTGCCATCAAGGAAAAAGTATGAATGAACCGCTACGTCGTCGCTGTGGATTGCTCAAAAATTATTGGTACGCCGCGGCGCGATCCGAAGAAGTTGTCTCGAGGCGGCCGATTGGTCGAAATGTGCTCGGTGAAAAACTGGTTCTTTGGCGATCCGCTGGTCGAGTCGTCGCGCAAATCGATCGTTGTTTGCACCGTAATGCCCTGCTCAGCCAGGGCGTCATCGTCAATGGTTGTCTCGCGTGCCCCTATCATGGCTGGACGTACGATGCTTCCGGGCAAAACGTTCACGTGCCGTCGGAAGGGCCCCAGCATACCGGGCTGCCGCAATTGAAACTCGAAACGTTTCCTGTACGCGAACAAGATGGATTGATTTGGGTCTGGATGGGCGGCGATGTTGCTCCCGACAAGGAACCTTTCCCAATGCCTCATTATGACGAGCCTGGGTGGAAAGCGTATTACATGACGACGATGTTCGCCAATGGCGTGACCAATCTCGTCGAAAACTTCATGGACGTGCCACATACCGTCTTCGTTCATTCGGGATGGTTTCGTACGCCCAAGAAAATGCGTGTACGCACCGAAGTTCGTCGTACGCCAGACAGTGTTCTGGTGACGTATCATCAGCGCAACGACAAAATTGGTTATTCGTCGCTCCTGATGCAAACCAAAGGCCTGCCGCTCGTACATACCGACAAGTTTTACATGCCAAACAATACGCGTGTCGATTACATTTGGGGCGACGAAGAACGCGCATTCTCCATTACGAGTACCTGCACTCCGATTTCTGAATTCGAGACGCGTGTTTATACGCTCATCAGTTACAAATTTGGTAGGTTCAATGACGTAGCGCGTTTCTTTTTGCCATTCTATACGCGTCAAGTCATTCAACAAGACGTAAAGATCATGGCGAATCAAGGCGCCAGCCTTCAGCATCACGGCCCTCCAGCGTTTCATTCGACGAGCGCTGACATTTTACACGAGCACATCGAGGCACTTCGAGAATGGGACGAAAAAGGCGGCATTGGCGCCCGTCTCGAACCCACGGTCGATATGATTGAAATGTGGATATGAGGGCGAGCCGATCAACGTATCGTTGGGTTTTACCAAGAACCTCGACACAGCGAAGCTGATGGATTCAAAAATCGATAAAGGCACCGCGTGCGTGTGAACCTTACGCAGACCGAAATGGGTGCAGGGGGCCTCGGGGCGTCGCAGCATGCCGTCGGAAAAAGCATTAGGACGCTTTCACCAGCCGCCGTCGTCATGGTGGGTATCGCGTTTGGAATGAATGTCGAGACGCAGAACGTTGGCGATATCTTGGTGTCCAAGCAGCTACGCAATTACGATGACCAACGCGTGGGCACCCATAACGGCGGCGATCCGGCTATTATTCTGCGGTCGGAGAAGCCTCATGCGTCGATATGGCTACTCAGCCTACTCAGGAGCGCAGAGCATTCCTTTCAGGGTGCGAAGTTATGTTTCGGGACAATACTCACTGGCGCTAAACTTGTGGATCATTTCGGTTTGCGCGAGCAATTGCGTGCCTTGGAGCCAGAGGCTATTGGCGGCGAGATGGAGGGCGCAGGGCTTTACGTTGCTTGTCACGACGAAAAAGTCGATTGGATCATTGTTAAGGCCATCTGTGATTTTGCGGATGGGAAAAAGGCGACAGAGAAAGCCAAGCACCAAGGCATCGCGGCAAAAAATGCGGCAGCGTTTGTCTACCATGCATTGCGGTATGTGAGGGTTGATTGGCAGCAGCATCATCGCGCAACCCGCGGTTCGAGAGCACAAATTAAGATCGTTGCTGGAGAACCAGTGCGCGAATCTGAAGTTCACCTCGCGACGTACCAATATGACAACAAAGGATATTCTCTTGTCGCGACGTGTCGTGATGTCGCGACATGTAACGACGTTGCTGCAATGTACAAGGCGATCGTTCGATCCAGCAACCCGATCGTGTTTTGCGGAAAATCGTCGCACCTGAGTGCAACGCCAGTAGGTGCATTTGCATGGAGCACAGATCCTCACCAAAACTTGCCCGCACCCAATGACACGTTCGCCCTCTGCGCCCGCGTCAACGCGTGTATGATCGCAACAGACCGCGACGTTCCAGGTGATCCATACCTCGAATGCCAGAAAGAGCCGCGAAGGTTCAAAATTTCGTGCGGTGGGTTCGATGATTGTAATGATGTGTTGGATTGCGCGACGTCTATTGACGCGAAGTTGCGATATTGGTGGTTTGGTCGTTGAAGAGCGCTTCGCAAAAATGGAGGAATCGTGACGTTCTGTTGCCGTGCGCCGGGACCGCCACCGCAGCCACCGCATTGATTGCCTCTCGAACGAAGGATTTCCGCTATGGTCTCACATCGTTCATTCTATGCGGTATTGACCTTGTGCTTGTTTCTTCCTACGTGGCCATCTGGTTTTTGCCGACATGGCGTTCGACGGGCCATTCGTGTGAATCGAGACGAACCTCATCGATACCGCCGCGAAAGCCGTCGATTACGTGAACAAGCCATCGTTACAGCTCGGCGAAAAGGTCTTTCTTCGTAAAGCGTGCAGTAGATAACGTTCATGCAAACACCCCCAATCACCTCTCGAGGATCATCATGAATCGAACCATCACCTATTTGGGTCTCGTAACCATCGTCGTCGGCATTCCCATTGCTTGCTCTTCGACCACAGGCTCCTCCGGCGGAAATACGTCTGGCAGCGGAGCATCGAATGGCGCTGGAGGAAATGGCAATAGTGGCGGCGAAGGCGGCCTATTGTTTTCGTCGAGTTCCAGCGCATCGGGCAGCGGGAGTTCGGGGAATCCGTCGACGAGCTCCGGATCGGTTTTCGACGCAGGCTTGGACGACTTTTGTGCAGGCAAGGGGGCAATTCCCATTCCTGGAACCAGCGATTGCACGGGCGACATCGGCAAAAAGGTTTTTCTTTACGCGATGTGCTCGTGCACGGACATTACGGGGCAGAATTCCATCAACACGGATTCGATCGACGCGGCCAAACCTGGACAACCTCTCGCAGGAGGCTCCATTGGCGTAAATGGCAATTACTTGACGTCGGGAGTCACTGACGTCCAGGGCGCCATGATCGTTGCCGGCACGTTCACCAACTACAACGCTCAAAATGTCGCGCAAGATCTGACCATTGGAGGAGCCGCGCAAGTGGGCGCCTCGTCCACGGCCAAGAGCAATGCATACCTTGGCGGGGCGGTCACGGGACCGTCCAAATTTCTCACGATCTCGGGCAAGATGACCACTCCGCTCGCGGCGAATGTGAACCAAGTCAATGCGGCTGGTGGATTCGCGATTGCCCCCGTAACGGTTCCAGCGCCTTGCAATTGCCAAGACCCGGTGGACATTGCAGGTATCGTCGACGCATTCAAGAATTCGAACGACAACCTGACGAACATGATACTCCCGGACAAGTTCACGTTCGAGCCCAGCTACCCCAAGGACGTCACCCTGCCTTGCGGACGATATTATTTCGACGGCATCGTCGTGAACAACGCGGCCACGATACGTTTGACAGGACGAACAGTCATTGCGATCGGAGGGAACATCAGCATGTCCGGGCCGTTCAAGATCGAGCTTGCCGAAGGCGCCGAGCTCGACCTCTTCGTGACAGGCACGGTATTTCTCAACAATTCGGCCGCGATTGGTTCGATTACGTCGCCGAAATCGACGCGCATCTACATTGCCGGTAACGATGTGACGATGACCAGCCAACTGGACCTAGCGGCAAACTTCTACCTGCCGAATGCGACGTTCAACATCACCAACACGCTCGAGATGTGGGGCGCGCTTTTTGCCAAGCAGATCAGCTCTTCCGGCATAGTGAAGGTGCATTACGACGAGGGCATTTTGAAGATCCCCGGCTGCCAAGACGGCGACACTCCGTGCACCGATTGCGGCGATTGCGTCAATCCCGCGCCGGCGTGTGGCGGCGACGGCACGTGCGGGCCTTGCACCAAGGACGACGATTGCTGCGGACCGCTGATTTGCGACGCACTTGGCGAATGCGTCCCTCCGCCGCCGAAGTGATTCGAGCGATGCAATCTGACGAACGTCGTCGACGAAGGTCCGAACGACGTCGCCCACGTCCAGCCTGACCAACAGCCCATCATCCGTGTCGATTACTTTCCCGCGGCCCATCGGTCCGTCACGGGCACATTTATGTGTTTCTACCAAATGTTTGTCGGACTCATATAAAGGTTGTCGGACTCATGTAAGGTTTGTCCTTGGTCAGCAACCTCGCAAAAGCGCGGAAGAAGCTCTGGTTCTGTGGAAACGAGTTTGTCACAAAAACCTAGCGCGTGGATTCCTGACTGTGTATCACAGCCATGGTTCGTCCGAACGTATTTTCACACCACAGACTTGCTCGATGGATGGATGGGGCGAGCCACCCGCGCCCACGTGTCCCGCGTGCTCGTGCTCGACGCCCAAGAGCCTGTGCGGTTTGGCGACACGCAAAGCCCGTCGTTCTAGCAATGGTCCTGCTCATGGTATTTGGATGTGGCGCCAGCCCCAGCGTTGGCGACCGCGCCAATCCCGCTGTTGTTGTGTCAGAGCCGCAAACCCACACATCCGCAAGCCCGGAGGCTCCACGAGCGACCATTGTCGCATTACAGGCATGTGCCGATCGGTATGCTCGGCGTTTGTCCTCCGACTCCTATGCCATTCTCTTCGACATCGAAGCGAATACAAATTTGCCATAAACAACAGTAAGGAGGCGATTACGATGGCTTTGTATGCTTCGATAACGCTGGGCTTTCTGGGACTCGTGTCGGGCGGTTTTGGCGCGGGGCCAATTCCGATCGGTGGCGCACCGACCTACGGCGATTTCAATGCTTATGTGGTCCATTCGCTGCCGACGGAACCCAAAGCGCCTCCAGGAGCAGGAATTTTCGTCCCGATCCACAACCCCTCGGATTTCCCGTTCAGCATCATCGTGCCAGATGACGGCGCCGGTCCGTCTGGCGGATGGCAAGCGGCCAAAGCCAACCTGCCCTTCAAAAAAGTCAACTTCCTGAGCGTGATTACGTGGTACTGCCCGATCACCATCCAGGTGCCGATTCGCCATTGGAGCAGGGGGTACATTTCGCCGGGCGCTGCGGCTGTCATGAGCGCTGCGGTCACCAATAGCGTCGCCGCCACCATGGCCAGCGGCTCGGATTATGAGCTTCCACAGGGGATTTTTTGTAGCAAGTTCACGCCTGGTGTACTCGCGGCTTTTTCAATCATGTACCCGGGCCTGGGTGTAAGGGTGACCTTGTGACAAAAATAACGCGTTCCGAACTGGTCGACATCGTTTACCACTTCTACCCGCGGGGAATGCTACGCATCGACCGCATCCACGTGCTTCCTGGCGAGGTCGTCTACGACGACACGGAAGAGCACTGCCGCCTCATGGTAAGCGCTGCTCGCGGACGACGTGAGTACCCAACGTGGAAGGCCATGATCCACCGCCTGCAGAAACAATACAGCGTTCAAGACGAATCACTCCTTCTCTTCTCGGGAGGGACCGACCCAGCTTACTCGGGCCGCGTTTGGCTTACGGATAAAACGACGATCAACTTCCACGTGTCGCTGCTCGGTCCTTATTACGGGATCCAGCTTCCGGGCATTCCCGAAGAGGAATCTGTGGCGCGCGAGGTGGCTCGAGAGATCGAAGCAACATACGCCGGTTATCAGACGATTCCACCCGACATTGGAAATGAAGTTGTGCCAGACGTGACCGTCAATGTAGTGGCGTTCGGAGATGCGACCATCTATGTCTGCCTCTTTTCCGAAGTCTGGACGCAGGTGTATCGAGACCTCGTCACGAACTGGTGAGCGCGCTCGTTTCGATGACGCGCATTCGCCCAAAAGCTCCAGGTCAACACGTACCTTCCACGTGTTTTGACGAAATGATTCATTCAGCCAAACAAAGGCGGGCAGGCTTCATCCTTCGAGCGGAACAGGTTGGGATGAGGCGTCAACTCCTAAAGTGCCGCGCGAGGTGTCTCACCCCGCTGCCCAGAAAAAGTGGCTGGCACCTTTTGGGCCTGGTGGCCATCTTTTGGGCCTGGTGGCAGTTGGCCACACCAACAATTGGTTCCATTTTTTCTTGCCCCTCAACGCACGCTTCCGGTATACACCACGACGTACCCATTTCGTTCACCTCGTATACCCGGAGTGCACCATGTCCGATGGCTACGTCGATTACAACGAAGTCTCTGAATACGGCCGACCCCTCGTTTCGGCACTGAGTTTACTCGTCGGCCAATCCGAATTCGTCGACGTCGTAAAACTTGCCGCATTCGTATCGTCCAAAGTCGACGACGTCGAAACCGAATTGCAAAAAGCACGCAACGACCGCAGCGAATTGCGCGGCGAACGTAGCGACACCGCGGAAACTGAAGAAGCCGTGCGTGATGTCGTTACCCGATTCTACCATCACCTGCGCTCGTTACCGAAAAGCACCCATTTCGATTTTAATGCGTTTTTCCCAGGTAATGTCATGGGAGACCTCTCCGCCATGAAACCCGCCGACCTGGAACGCAAAGCCGCTGATACATTGCGCGGATTCGATACAGATAAAAACAAAACAATCGCCGGTTTCGCCACCTGGAAAGTGGAACTCAATGACACTCGCCTCGCCCTTTCAGATGCACTCGCGGGCAAAGGTGACGCGACAGGCAAAGCATTCGTCGCCACTGCTACATTGATCGAAGCGCGAAAAAGCTTTCTACACGCCTACAACAAAGTCGCCAAACCCATTGTCCGTGGCCTCCTCAATCAACTCGGCCGTGGAAAAGAATTGCCGCTCTTCTTTAAAGACCTCGCCGTGAACGAAGGGGGCAACGGCCTCAAGGCAACCGACGAGTCCAGTGAGCCAGGCTGATCGGTCCAGATCGACGCCTTGGCAACTCAGGTAAGCCTCGGGGTACACCAGAACACGATCAGCGTCGCCCTAGCACCGTGTCCGACACCTCGTGACACCAACTGTGCATACATCAGAACACATCGTCGACGCGTCCGAAAGGTCGCCTGGATCGCCGCGTCTAACGATCAGACTGGTCGGGAAGGGCACCTCGGACGCTCAGGTCGACCGGAGACTGGTCGGGATGCTGATCTGCACGGGCTAGGTGGGCATCTGGATGAGTTGGGTTACAACTGCCCCAATTCAGTACGTAATCAAGGCCACTTAACACGCGGCTGAACGCCCTTTTGATCAACGGTCGAAGTATTGTTCAATAACGAGCGTCAGGGCCGAAAGCCAATACCGCGCAGGATCGAAGCCGAATCCGCCCATTGCTGGTTGCGCGTGGTCGATGAACGTATCCGCCATGGAATCGAGACGTATTTGGATTAGTTGATGAGTGAGGCGGTTTCATTACTAGAGTGAATTCGGTGCTCAATTGTATCTAGGATTGTTGTTTGCTGAACACGCTGTTTGCTTGCAATGCGCAGTGCAGACCGAAGTTCGTGCCGCCGCGTCTTGAGGTCGACGACTTTTGCGAAGCATCGCTTGATGGAGTCGCATCCATTGGATCGATGAATCCTGATGTTAACGTTTTCCTGAATGCGGCGAAGTGGGGAAGTGTTGTTTCGAGGATAGCGGTGAGTACCATCGGCTTGGCGAAGCGAAGCCGCGACAGGCAGACTTCCGCCTCACCCTGGACCTCATGAGCACGCCCGACGAATTGCAAATGGCGGAATTGTTTGGTTGGAAGCGCGGCGCATTCACGGGCGCCGTGAAAGACTCCGTCGGAGCCATTGGACGCGCAGCAGAGGTACGTTTTTTATTGATGAAATCGACAAAATCTCGCTAAAAACACAAGCGGGCTTGTTGCGCGTGCTCGAAGAGGGCACCTATCGACCGCTCGGAGACGAAGGCGCCGAACGGCGAGCGAACGTGCGGTTCATCGTCGGCACCAATGCGGATTTACGTGCGTCCGTCAAGGCGAAGAGATTTCGCGAAGATTTGTATTATCGTATCAATGTGCTCCCTGCACGGTTGCCGCCCTTGAGCGACCGATTGGACGAACTGCCGCTGTGGGCCGAATACATGGTGACTCGAAGGCATCGGGAGTCGGAACGTAGTGGCACGGCGCGGATTGAACGTGAAGCCGTAGAAGTTCTCTTGAAATGCCAATGGCCTGGGAATTTGCGGCAACTCGACAACATCATTCGTCGCGCGTACGCATTGGCATTGTCGAATCCTCGTGGCGGAACGGGCGGCGTCGTCCTGGGAATGCACCCTATCAAGCGTGCTCTCGAATATGACGGAGTCCCCGAGAACACTGCGTTCATCAACCAGTTATGGCATGTGGCCCAGGGGTTTGTCAAAGAAGCCGAACAGCGGCAAGACAGCGGAACGTCAATGACGCTAGAAATGATCGAAGCAATGCGTGGTCTGGTGCTCGCGGCTGCGGTTGCACGTCGCGGAGGTCGAGACGAAGCGTTCACATTGCTGGGGCAGCAGCATTTGGTGAAAAGTCGCAATCAGCATCGAACGTATCGACGGGAAGTCGAGCGCGTGCGGGAGCTCGTGAAGAACCTCGGAGGCGACGTGGATGAAGGTTTGTCCGCGTTGCTCGATGCGCTGGACGAGGAGGATTGACTTTTACCCCCGCCCCTTCTTGGCCTTTACCGTCTTATTCGCGGCCTTCTTTACGGTTTTGCCCACGGTTCGCGAGGCCGTTGCCTTCTTCGTCGCTTTCTTCGTCGCCTTTCTCGTCGGCTTCTTGTCCCCTGGCTCCACAATCACCTTCTTGCCATCGAATGCAATCACCAGCGTATGAATCGTTTCGACCCCCGCGGCGCGCAGTTCGGCCGCGTAATCGTTCTTTTGCACTTGCCGAAGCCCCTCGTTTAATGCTTGCTCCAGCGTCCGTTCTTCCCCGGCCGCTTTTAATTCCAGCACCACACCAGGTTTGCCCGCGTGCCGCGGCTTGATCATCACGTCCGGTCGACCCGTGCCCGATTCCCGATTCGACCGGACTTCGTACTCCGGTTCCAGCATCGCGAGCAGGCCAATCACGAGGCCATGGTAAAACCGTTCCGGGTCAGCACCGCCAACATCGTGATACGAAAGCATGAACGCGCAGAGTGGTTCGAGCTGCCGTTGGAGTTTCTTTGCATTGCCTTCCAAAAGCGCCGTCGTCAAAGCTTCAATGTCTCCGCCCCCCGGATGTAAACCGTTCTCCATCCACGATTGAAACGTCGTCCGATACACATGGTCGACTTCGCGGTTCGGAATGGACAGAAGATACTCGGCAGGGTCCTTCCAAGATAACGGCGCTTGGTAGACCGCCTTCAAATACCCAGAAAACACCAGCAGATTCCACAACGCACGCGGCTTCGTTTCTAGCTCCGAGAAAACGATATTCTCATCGAGTTTCTTTGAGATGCTCCCCCCTTCGAGCAACGTTTGAATGTCTTTCTCCACAGCAAACGCATGCCGCTGAAGCAGGTGTTTGATGAGCGCGTTGTCACTCGTGTTGACCCAATAGTTGAGAAACTGCTTGGGGTTTCTGGATAAAAATTCTAGAATGGACCACGGATTGTAAATGGCCACCCCGCCAAAATCATATCCGTTGTAGTAGAAACGGAGCCGCTCCATCAATTCGGCAATGCCAGCTTTTTGAAGTAGCGCCAGCACCTCGGCGTCCGTGAATCCAAAACACGTATTAAATTCCGCAGCGAGCAGCGAATAAACGCCCAAGTTATTGAGGCCCGAAAAGATACTTTCGCGGGCCACACGCAAAATTCCCGTCATGACCGCGCGTTCCAGGTATTGGTTGTCTTTTAATCCCGCCTCGTAAAAGGACCGACAAAAGCTGGTAGCATTGTCGTAATACCCATGGGCGTAACCAGCATGAATGGGCGCATCGTATTCGTCGATCAGCACAATGGGACGTTTGCCGTGAACCTGATGCAGGTACTTCGTGAGGTTGTAGAGGGCCTGCTGATACGCCACGTCGTTTGCCGTCCCGTTGAGCACGGCAATAAACTCGGCTTGGTCGTATTCATCAAGTCGACCGGCGATCGATTCCTGATGGGTTTTGAACATCTCGCGCACCACTTTGCGAATTTTTTGACGACATTCATCCCATGTATTGGCCTTGGTCCCCTTGAAACTGACGAAAATGACCGGATACTTCTGAAAATGGGCGCGGTATTGTTCCCCAGCTCGTGCAACGTGCAGGCCCTCGAAAAGAGGCCACAAGTTTTCATCGCGTTTCTCGAAGAACCAGCGCAGCATCGTCAGATTGATGGTCTTGCCAAACCTGCGCGGCCGCGGGAGCAGGATGACTGTGTCCCCAGCGCGGTCGAGAAATTCAGTAATCAGGTGGGACTTGTCGACGAACTCGAAGTTTCCTTCACGTAGACGGCGAAAATCGGAGATGCCTTTGGGAATGTTTAGAGTCATGGTGCGCGAGCGAAGATGCCAGCGAATTTGGCGAACGTCAAGAAAAACGTGTTGTGCAGGGGGTTCGTCCTATGCGCACAGATGAAACCACGACGCACGAACCAAGCGTCATCGCTTTGGTATTGAAAACCCCAGGAGCAGCGGATGGGTTTCGTCATCTGGTGACGCTGACCTTCCCTAAATGACGCAACGTCGGGTCGCTCGTGATCCGGTCATTGGTTACGCCGCCTTGTTTGTACTACTGCGGGACTTCGTCATAATTCGCGGACACTGCGCGCCTCACCCCCCAGCCCCCTCTCCACCTTCGCATCACTATGTGATGCTGCGTGGAGAGGTGGAAA
>JANORL010000194.1:0-2237 GCA_031415295.1 Polyangiaceae bacterium
AACAAACGCGCATCTTCGATCCGTTTTACCAAGTCGATGGATCGGTCACTCGCGAACATGGAGGTGTTGGCGTGGGCCTCGCGATCGCGCGTCGAACTGCGCGAGGCCTCGGTGGTGATCTACGCATGGTTTCGCCTTGCAATGAGATCATCGAAGCGGTTCGTCTTGGCGGTGCGGCGTTTTACCTGACTGTTGCGGTGCGAGCGCCGTGGGAACTTCCCACGGACGGGGACAAAGATCGGTGAGTCAGATCTATCTCGATTGGAACGCCACGACTCCGCCTCATCCCGATGTCGTCAGTGCGATGGTCACCGCCGCGTGTGAGGCATGGGGCAATCCTGCAAGTGTTCACGGAACAGGTCGTCGCGCGCGGGCACGTGTCGAGGATGCGCGGGAAGCGATCGCTTCGGTCGTGGGTGTCGATTCACGTGACGTGTACCTGACGTCGGGCGGCACCGAAGCGAACAACCTGGCTTTGTGGCACGCGTTTGCCGATGGTTTGTCGAAACCAAACGACGGTCGACAAGCTCTCGTCGTGGGTCGCGCCGAGCATCCGTCGGTCGTGAAGTTTGCTGAGCATCTCGCAGAACGCGGCGTATGCGTTGAATGGTTCGTACCGTGCGCCAGCGGTCGCGTGGATCCCGCTGCGATCGCGGACGCAATGGATCGCGCGACAGCATCAGGAGCCACCGTGCGTCTCGTTGCGCTACAAGCCGTGAACCACGAAACGGGCGTGATCCAGCCTGTTGCAGACACTGTGTTGCTTTGCCAATCCCGCAAGGCGCTTCTGTTTGTCGATGCGGTACAAGCCGTGGGCAAACTCCCGCGATCGACCTACGAAGGAGCGGACCTCATCAGCCTCGCGGCTCACAAGATTCGTGGACCGAAAGGCGTTGGCGCGTTGGCCACGAGATCCACGGTGCACCTGCGACGAATGTTGTTCGGCGGCGCGCAAGAGAAAGGCCTTCGTCCGGGGACGCAAGATCCTGTGGCTTGTGCAGGTTTTGCCGTTGCTGCTGAACGAGCGCGACAATTGTCTCCGCGTTACGCCACGCTCGCGTCCATGCGCGATCAGCTCGAAGTGGATCTCACGCGGATCTCGGATGCCGTGGGTGTGACGACGTCGCGTAACGGCGACGGTGATCGCGCGCCCCACGTGCTCAACATGTCGTTTAGCGGCTGGATAGGGCCTGAATTGTGCGCCGCGCTCGATCTCGAAGGTGTTGCAGTTTCGAGCGGATCGGCATGTAGCGCTGGAACGGCAGAACCATCACCCGTGCTCGAATCGATGGTCGGCCGTGCGCGAGCGTCGTCGGCTGTTCGCGTGTCGCTCGGGGAAGACACGAGCGTTGATGAAATCCGCGAAGCCCTCGTGCGTTGGCAACGAGTGTTCGCGCGAGCCGTTACGCCTGCTCGTATCGACTGAACACTCGTCGAGCGGAACGCTCCACAAAACACTTATTGAAGCGGCTGTGGAAAACTGTTCGTCTTCCCAAACCCATGTGCTGCATCTCGCTTCGAGCAGTTCCGCGGGAAAAACGATGACGCATCATGTGTTTGCCCGTGAGCAGGTGGTCCTTCGAGTAGTACCTGAACGAAATCGATCAAGTGCGAGTGGACTATCGAAGGTGAATACCCAAGTGCTCGATTTTGATCAGCTTTTTGGATCGCCGATGCACCACGCGAGTCATTCCACTGAATGGAATGACAACACGACACTGCTGCATGCGTGTTCAGCTAAATTCGTGGATAATGTAATAGGTTTGAAGTAAAGTGACAAGCTATTGAATTTAAACGATAATTTTGTGTTGTAAGATGGAGCTTGTTGACAAATGAAAACCTAGCCGAGCGCCACTGAATGGGCGTCGAGTAGGTTGGGAACGTTGGTCCCGAAAGTCGAGCTGTGAGCGCAAAAGAGCCTCGCAATGTGAAGCCACGTGCGTGCTGCGCTTCGAACCGCTCTGTCACGAGGATTGTCGCAACAAGTAGCGGCGCGGGCCAAATCCTGTGCGTGTGAAACGTTCGTGGATGGATTGTCGCGAGAAACTTGCGCCTCACCCCCCGACCCCCTCTCCAACTCCGCGGCGACGCCGCTGCGTGGAGAGTCCCGACGAGGCGTTCGCCTCACCCACCAGAGATGAAAGCGGATCACAACGATCTCGGGGGTATGGGGGGCGTAGCCCCCCATCGTAAACTGGCTAGAGGGCAAGAGTCGGGTCGCGAAGCGAGCCCGACGA
>JANORL010000195.1:0-1977 GCA_031415295.1 Polyangiaceae bacterium
CGGACGCGTGCGCGTCAGGGAAAACTCGATTTCTGGGAGACGTTGATTCGCAAACTCGAACGATGGACAGAGGTCAAACGGGAGGACAAAGTCCACATTGTCGATTGGCCGTCCGACGAGCAAGACGTACCAGAATTGCAAAAACTGAAAGAGCAGCGTGGTCCTTGCTTGCATCCCCGCGCCTATCTTCGCTACTTGAATCAAAAAGGCGTTTTGACGGCGGAGGAACTCGAAGGACTCGAAGAGAATTTGGGTTTGCAGGGCGAGCCGGATACGGTTTTACCCGAACCATTGCCGGAGCGAATTGCTTTTACTTTTGTCATCGTGGAGCGATTGGAAGCTGCTGGTTTATTGGAAAAAGTGCTTCACGAATTCCCGAAACAAATCGTCTTGGCACCGGGGACGCTCGAGCATTTCCGAAACAAACGTAACGGTGTACGAATTGATCTTGCAGCGGCCAAACTTGCCGATAAAGCCCACGAGGTCATCGTGGGCGAGCAAATTCAATTTCTACAAGCACCTCCCACAGACGAAGTGCCAGTTTTGCGGGAGCAAGCGTCGAAGTTGTATGAAACGCTCGTTCGTAAGCCATTGCAAGAAGCGGTCGCTTACCGGAAGGCGGTTCTTGCGGAGCCGAATCGATGGCGGCTGATGGCGGAATATTTTGGAACCAAGGGGCTTGGCTCCCGTTATTTCGTCGGAATGCTGCATTGGTCGGACGAGGAGCATCCCAAAAAGCTTGTCGCGTTGATTCGTCAAGGTGCGTCGCGGGATATCGGCTTTCCGAGTCTCGTTCGGTACCTCCTGACAAATGAAAAAGACGCTGACACGAAACTGCGCCTGCTGGCGTCGCTCGGGTTTGCCGATGCGCTGGCGCCTGCGGAGCTTTTGCGTCTCGACAAGCAATACAAGGGGCTCGACGGTGCCGAGCCACGACGGCTTTTGCAAGCGATGGAATGGATGGCGCGGCATCCGCAACATTTGGCCGGGGAGGATACGCGTGAGCGTTTGGCAAATACCTATGGGGCAGCGGTTTTCGATGCCTATGGCGCAACGGATCGAAGTGAGCAGGAGCAATTTCGGATTCTTGAGCAGCTTTTTGGGCGTCTGGAACAAATGGGGGAGGAGACCACGACAGACCCGCTGGATAGTGCATTTACGTTTCTTGCGGAACAGATCGCTTTGCAATGGCAAAGCGCCTGGAAACCAAATGAGGAAAAAAAACGCATGCACCTGGATTCCAATGCGGATATTCTACGATTATGGCGCGCGGTCAAATCGTGGTGCGAGGTCAATTTCGTACGCCGAGCAGCATTGGGACGGGCAACGCGATCGTTGTGGACGCTGTTGTCCGAAGAAGATGGAGGTCCGCCGGAACCTGTGGCACTTGCGCTCGCCGTAACTCTGCCTGAGTCTGTCCCGAAAAACGATGTGCCGCGCGCCTTGCTCGAGCCAGCGATCGAAGCCGTGACCATTCTGCCAACGTTGTGGGCCAAGAATCCATTTGCCGAAGCGACGTTTACGAAGCTGGTCGAGCTGAGCTTGCCGCGGGTTTCGGCGGGCAATGTGCCGTCGCCGGGCGGTCGTTTTTATGAAATCAATGTCAAGTTTCCAGATAAGACTGAATCCATCCCTGTAGCAATTCCGATCGAGGCTGCTTTCTTGCGGTTATCACGCGAGGAGAAAACGAAGGAGGTTATTGAAGCGATTCAGTTCGAGCAAGGGCAGTATGATGGCGTTGCATACGAGTTTCTGAAGAGAATCACGGAACATCCAGAAAACCCCCAAATTCAGCGCGAATATGCGCTTTACGCGACCAATGCATTGTTTCGGTTGGTCCAGGACGATCCGACTTATCTCGCGCGGTGGCAAAAAGGCCATTGGCAAGACGAGCAAGCTATCAGCCCGCTCGTTTTCCTGTTGATGATTCTTTCGGAACCAAATGAGCTGCTGCCTGCGGAGACTCGAATTCGCGAG
>JANORL010000196.1:0-5246 GCA_031415295.1 Polyangiaceae bacterium
AGATAATTCGCGACGCCGCGGTGAGGAACTTGGACACCTTTGGGTTTGCCTGTCGATCCCGACGTATAAATCACGTATGCCAGATTGTCTGAGCTGGCCTGACAAACTGGTTTGTCGGTGCGCTCCTTGACCGCCGTGGCCCATTCCGTGTCGAGACAAACGCATTGTGCTCGTGTGCGCGGAAGTGCGTCGACAAGTCGATGTTGCGTGAGCACAACGGGTGCAGCGGTATCCTCGAGTAAAAACGTGATGCGGTCTTTGGGATACGTTGCGTCGATGGGCACGTATGCACCGCCGGCTTTGAGAATGCCAAGCAGCCCGACGACCATTTCAATGGACCGTTCTACGCAGATGGCCACGAGGACATCAGGGCCAACTCCGAGTTTTTGTAAATGGTGCGCCAGCTGATTCGCGCGTGCATCGAGTTCGGCATAGGTGAGTTGTTCGTCTTGGTAAACGACAGCAATCGCATCCGGCGTTCTTGCCGCCTGGTAGGCAAACAAATCGTGAATGCACTGGTCGGCAGGATACTCACGCGCAGTGTCGTTCCATTCCACCAGCAATTGGTGACGCTCGGCTGGGGTGAGCAGTGGCAATGTGGCAATGAGCGCGTCGGGCGTTTGCACGATGGCGCGCAAAAGCACCTCGAAATGCTGCGCCATTCGTTCGATCGTTGAAGCATCGAAGAGGTCGCTACAATATTCGAATGAGCCGCGAATGCCGTCAGCGGTTTCGCCAAGCGAAAGCGTCAAGTCGAATTTGGCCGTTGTAGTATCGAAAGGTTCGGCGTGCATCTCGAGATTCGTCAGCACGGCGTCTTGGAACGTGGCGTTTTGCAAGACGAACATGACTTGGAAAATGGGCGAACGACTCATGTCGCGCGCGGGCGCCAATTCTTCCACCAATTTCTCGAAAGGAACGTCTTGATGGGCATAAGCGCCGAGCGTTTCTTCGCGTACTTGAGCTAGGAAATCTTTGAATGTAGATTGGCCGGACAGACGCGTACGAAGGGCCAGCGTATTGACGAAGAACCCAATGAGGCCTTCTAATTCGGCGCGCGTACGATTGGCGATGGGCATCCCAATTACAATGTCGTCCTGGCCAGTATATCGATGCAAAAGAATTGCGAAGGCGCTGAGCAGCGTCATGAATAGCGTTGCCGCTTCACGGCGACTCGTGCGCACGAGGGCCAGCGACAGTTCGTGGGACAGCGTCAGGGGAATCGTACCACCGCGGTGGGATTGAATGGGCGGTCGAGGTTTGTCGGTGGGCAATTCGATGGTCGCAGGGGCTCCCGAAAGGCGCTCTTTCCAATACCGGATCTGTGTTTCCAGCGTTTCTGCGGTGAGCCATTGCCGTTGCCAGGCGGCATAGTCGGCGTACTGCATCGGCAGTGGTGGTAATGGCGAAGGGTTGCCTGCGGCATAATCTTCGTAAAGCGCGGCAACTTCGCGCACGAAAACGCCCATGGACCAGCCGTCGGAGACAATATGGTGCATCGTGAGCAAAAGGACGTGCTCGGTCTCGGACAAACTTAGCAGTGTCGTTCGAACCAATGGGCCCCGTGCCAAATCAAAAGGCTTCTGCGCTTCCTCGGCAACCAATCGTCGGACCTCGGAGGTTGCGACGTGCACGGCCGGTAAAACCCATAACACATGGGTCGCGATGGCCTGGGTTGCGTTGCCATCAACGATGGGAAACGTCGTCCGCAACGCCTCGTGACGATTGCCGATTTCTTGCAAACTGCGTTCGAGCGCCGGAACGTCGAGCGATCCCGTGAGGCGCACAGCGGCCGGCACGTTGTAGAATGCGCCGCCCGGCTCGAGTTGGTCCAAGAACCACAAACGTTGCTGTGCAAAAGAGAGTGGCAATCGCCCATTACGTGGTACAGGTACGAGGGGTGGAACGGTTGCCGCCGTGGTTGCGTTACGCGCCGCCGTGACACGTTCTGCCAGCAATGTAATGGTAGGCGCCTCGAAAAGCGACCGTAATGGTAAATCAATCCCAAACGCAGTACGGATGCGCGACACCACTTGCGTGGCAATTAGCGAATGCCCACCTAGCTCGAAGAAATTGTCGAATGCGCCTACGTGATCGATGTGCAACATGTCGGCCCAGATGCCGGCCAGCAGTTCTTCCGCGTGATTTCGTGGAGCAGCGAAATCCGACGCGTTCGTTGTTTGCCCATCGGGTGCCGGCAACGCCTTGCGATCGACTTTGCCATTGGGCGTCAAGGGCAATGATTCCAAGAAAACGTACGCGGTTGGAACCATGTAATCAGGCAGCTTCTCCTTTAACCATGCACGCAGCTCCCCCTCTCCACGTACCGGCGTAGCCGCGGAGTTGGAGAGGGGGTTGGGGGGTGAGGTGCAGACATACGCGACGAGGCGTTTGTCGCCCGGAACGTCTTCGCGCGTGACGACGACGCTATGACGCACGGCTGCGTGTTGCCCGAGCACGTTTTCGATTTCGCCCAGTTCAATGCGGAATCCGCGAATCTTTACTTGATCGTCGATACGGCCTAAAAACTTGAGATTGCCGTCCGCGTTCCACCGCGTAAGGTCACCCGTGCGGTACATGCGCGCGCCCGGTGGGCCAAATGAATTGGGAACGAATCGTTCGGCAGTCAACTCCGGTCGATGGAAATATTCTCGCGCAACTCCCGCGCCGCCAATGAAGAGTTCGCCCACAACCCCGAAGGGAACCGGCTGAAGGCTCCGGTCGAGCACATAGACGACCGTATTGGCGATGGGCCTACCTATCGACACCGGGCCTTCACCCAATTCGAGGCGACTCACCGTCGACCAAATGGTCGTTTCCGTCGGACCATACATGTTCCACACGAACGCCGCGCGCTCGACGAGCCGATTGGCCAGGTCTCGTGGCACCGCTTCGCCACCAATCAGGACTTTCAACGTTGGGCACCCATTCCAACCTGCCGTCAGCAGAAGGCGGAATGTGGCAGGAGTCGCTTGAAACATTGTGGCATTCGAGCGGGCGATTCGCTCGATGAGCTGCGTGCCATTGGAAGCGATATCGCGGGAGGCAATCTCTACGCGCGCCCCCAGTGACAGGGGCAAGAATAGCTCGAGTGCGGCAATATCGAACGAGAGGCTGGTAACGGCCAACAATCGATCGCTCGTGTCGATGCCTGGACACTCGCGCATGGTAGCCAAAAAATTCACCACAGCGCGATGGGGAATCGACACACCCTTCGGTGTACCGGTCGATCCAGACGTGTAGATGACGTACGCGAGGTTGTCGGAGCCTCCTTTAGGCAATGGTTTGTCTGTTGGCTCTGTGGCCAGGGACTTCCAATCCGAATCGACGCACAGCACACGGGCCCGGTGCTCGGGAAGTGATGCGAGCAATTGCCTTTGGGTGAGCAATACGAGCGCCTGAGCGTCCTCCAGCATAAAGGCAATTCGCTCTGTCGGATAGGATGGATCCAGCGGAACGTACGCCCCACCGGCTTTGAGAATGCCGAGCAGCCCGACGACCATTTCAATGGACCGCTCGACGCAAAGACCAACCAAGACATCGGGCCCCACACCGAGCTTTTGTAAATGGTGCGCAAGCTGATTCGAGCGAGCGTCGAGTTCGGCATAGGTGAGTTGTTCGTCTTGGTAAACGACAGCAATTGCACTCGGCGTTCTTGCCGCCTGCTCGGTAAACAAATCGTGAATACACTTCTCGGCAGGATACTCGCGCGCTGTGTCGTTCCATTCCACGAGCAATTGATGCCGCTCCGCTGGGGTGAGCAGTGGCAATGTGGCAATGGGCGCGTCGGGGGTTTGCACGATGGCGTGCAATAGCACCTCGAAATGTTGCGCCATTCGTTCGATCGTTGAAGCATCGAAGAGGTCGCCGCAGTATTCGAATGAGCCGCGAATGCCGTCCGCGGTTTCGCCGAGCGAAAGCGTCAGGTCGAACTTGGCCGTTGCCGCATCGAAAGGTTCTGCGTGAATCTCGAGATTCGTCAGCACAGCGTCTTGGAACGGTGCGTTTTGCAAGACGAACATGACCTGGAAAATGGGCGAACGACTCATGTCGCGCGCGGGCGCCAATTCTTCGACCAATTTCTCGAAAGGCACGTCTTGATGAGCATAAGCGCCGAGCGTTTCTTCGCGCACTTGGGCCAGGAAATCTTTGAATGTAGATTGGCCGGACAGACGTGTACGAAGGGCAAGGGTATTGACGAAGAACCCAATGAGGCCTTCAAATTCGGAGCGCGTACGGTTGGCGATGGGCGACCCAATGACAATGTCATCCTGGCTGGTCGTGCGATGCAAAAGAATGGCGAAGGCGCTGAGTAGCGTCATGAATAGCGTTGCCGCTTCACGGCGACTCGTGCGCACGAGGGACAGCGACAGCTCGTGGGACAGCGCCACGGGAATCACACCTCCGCGGTGTGATTGAATGGGCGGTCGAGGTTTGTCGGTAGGCAATTCGATGGTCGCTGGGGCTTCCGCCAGGCGCTCTTTCCAATACGTAATCTGTGTTTCCAGCGTTTCTGCGGTGAGCCATTGCCGTTGCCACGCGGCGTAGTCGGCGTACTGAATCGGCAGTGGTGGTAATGGTGAAGGGTTGCCTGTGGCATAGGCTTCATACAGCGCGGCAACTTCGCGCACGAAGATGCCCATGGACCAGCCGTCGGAGACAATATGGTGCATCGTGAGCAAAAGAACGTGTTCGTTCTCAGACAAACGTAACAGTGTTGTCCGAAGCAATGGGCCCCGTGCCAAATCAAAAGGCTTTTGCGCTTCTTCAGACGCCGATCGTTGGACGTCGGACATTGCGACGTGTACGAGCGGCAACCGCCATAACGTATGGGTCGCGATGGCCTGGGTTGCATTGCCATCAACGATGGGAAACGTCGTTTGTAATGCTTCGTGACGACTCACGATTTCTTGCAAACTGCGTTCGAGTGCAGGTACGTCGAGCGGTCCCGTGAGGCGCACGGCGGCAGGCATGTTGTAGAATGCGCCGCCAGGCTCGAGTTGGTCCAGGAACCACAAACGTTGCTGTGCAAAAGAGAGAGGCAATCGCCCATTGCGTGGTACGGGTACAAGGGGTGGAACGGTTATTGCGCTGGTTGCGTTACGAGCAGCTTCGATCCGTTCCGCCAGCAATGTAATGGTCGGCGCCTCGAAAAGCGATCGTAATGCCAGATCGATACCAAACGCCATACGGATACGTGACACGACTTGCGTGGCAATCAGCGAGTGACCACCTAGCTCGAAGAA
>JANORL010000197.1:0-4913 GCA_031415295.1 Polyangiaceae bacterium
CCACCGCGATGCATTGTGCAAGGAACGTGTTGTGCACACTCTTGCGCAAAGGCAAACCAAAAGACGCGTTGGACAAACCTAGCGTCGTCGCACAACCGAGCTCTTGGGAGATGATTCGTATGGTCTCCAAGGTTTGCGCAGCTGCCGCAGGTGCCGCACTTACCGGGATCGAGATGCAGTCGAACACCACCCAGTCCTTGGGGATCCCGTACTCTTCGCACATGCGCAAAATCTTCTCGGCGTTGCGCACACGATCGATCGCACGTTCCGGAATCTCGCTCTCGGCCGTCATGCCAACGACCGCACATCCGTAACGCTTGATGATCGGAAGCAAAAAGTCCGCTTTTTCCCGCACAGGATCAACACTGTTCACCAGCGGACGACCTGGATATGCGCGGATGCCTCGTTCCAGCGCTTGCACGTTCGACGAGTCGATCACGAGCGGCAAGTCGGTGACGTTTTGCACCGCCAACACCGCTTTCTCCAGCATCGCAGCTTCATCTACGAGGGGCACACCCACGTTCACATCGAGCGACAACGCGCCACCTTGAGCTTGCGCTCGCGCGTCTTGCACGATGAGATCGGTTCGTCCTTCTTTGATCGCCTGGGAAAACAGTTTGCGTCCCGTAGGATTGATCCGTTCGCCGATCGTCACGAAAGGCGCGCCAGGACCGATACGGACCGATCTGCTGCGTGACGTGATCCAAGTGCCATCGACACGGTTTGTCGCGGCGTGCGGCTTGTGTCCGACCTCGTGCGCAATTTTTCGGATGTACTCGGGCGTCGTGCCACAACAACCACCAACGATCGCCGCGCCGCGATCCACGAATTGCTTCGCAAACGGCGCCATCTGATCCGGCGTTTGAGGAAACACCGTGCGACCTTGACGCATCACGGGAAGACCCGCGTTTGGCTGGACAGACAGTGGAAGTTTGGTCGCGCGCCCCATGCGCCCAACCACTTCGAGCATGTCTTCGGGACCCACCGAACAGTTCACGCCAAGCACGTCGGCACCGCAGGCTTCGAGCACGATCGCTGCGGTTTCAGGATCGGAACCCGTGTCGGTCAAGCCGCGCGCAGTGAACGTCATGTGCGCGATGATCGGGATCGTTCGCGACACGTCACGCACCGCGATGAGTGCTGCTTTCGCCTCGACCAAGTCGAACATCGTTTCGATCACGATGACGTCGACGCCTGCTTCCACAAGCGCTCGCGCTTGTTCAACGAAGATTTCGACGGCGTCGTCGAAAGCCAATTCTCCGCCTGGTTGCAACGTCGTTCCAGATGGGCCGATGTCACCAGCCACGAGCACGCGTTTGTCCCCGATCGCTCGGCGCGCGTTTTGCGCGGCAGCGATGTTGATCTCACGCACACGCGCTTCTGCGCCGTACTCACCCAGACGAATGCGCGAAGCGCCGAACGTGTTCGTCAGCAGAATGTCCGCGCCCGCGTTCACGTATTCGCGATGTACGTCGGTGATCGCTTCCGGTTGCTCGACATTCCACAGATCTGGCGCGTATCCATCGGGCAAGCCGCGCGCTTGCAAAAACGCGCCCATCGAGCCGTCGAGGATCAAAACTTCATTCTTCAGCCGGAGCGCAAACTCTTCCCGTTTCACGCGCACTCCTTAAAGGGTGTTGAACAGGCGTTGCGAGCGTTGCGAAGCTAGGGAGGACGGCGGAAGCGTGCATCGCACGCTGAGCAAGTCCGACCGACGATTCGTGACGCGTAGCAGCCTGTTGAGCACCCTCTTAGCTTGTTTGCTGCGTGCTGACGATGATCAAGACTCGGGTTCGTCGGCTCCTTCGCGAAAACCAACGACGGTCGTGACTGATTTCCGCGGCCACAAGCTCATCGCTTCGTTCGTTTGTACGCCGATTCGCGATGCCTCTACGAAGCTACAGAACAGCGCTTGCAGGTCGAGTGGCACGTCACCGTAGCCTGGTCGATACCGTCCGATCCTTCCGAGACCCACGCGAATCATGTCGCGAGCGATGCGCTCTTCCACGCGGCGCGATGCGCGATCAACCAGGTGATTGCCCAGCGCATCGAGAAACCAAGCCTCCGCCGCTTCTCCACGTTCCCCCAAACCATCGAGCGTATCGTCCCAGGTTTGTCCCAGCGTCACGACAAAAATCGCGATCTCTTTCGCCTCGGAAAACCGTCGCACGAACGTTGGTGAACAAAGCATTCCGATCGGTCCATCGGCCGTGATCACTTCATTTGGTTCCGTACGAATCACTTCGGTCGTTCGAAATGCCGCTTGAACCGACGTCATTTGGAGCGCTCGCTGCAGCGCCAGGTCGATCGCAACACGCACTCCATTTTCGCTAATTTGACCGATTCGGTCATGATGCGGAATTCCCAGCGCGCGAAGTACCTCTCGCTCGGTTGGTCGTGGAACCGAGTCCTCGAGCGTAATGACGCGACGATGAAAGAGTCTCATGTGGTTGGTTGGGCTCGCGTGATATTACTCACCATGTTTAAGGGTGCCGTAGCGTAATATTTTGCTAGCTTTCGGGATCGAGTTTGCATATCTTAGGGTGCAATGGGAACATGTTAGGGTTCGTTGGAGCGATTGGCCAACGAGCTCACAGGTTCGACAGCAGTACGAGGAGAATCATGTCTATCAGCGTTACGCCCAAGGCGGCCGAAAAGGTGACGGAGATTGCGACGGCCGAGGAGTTGCTGGGTCAGGGTTTGCGTCTACGGGTGATTGGCGGCGGTTGTGCTGGGTTCTCGTACGACCTTTATTTCGAGGACAAGCCGACGGAGATGGATGAAACCTTCGAGGACAAAGGGATCAAGTTGTTCGTGGATCCTTTGAGCTACCAATACCTCGACGGGGTTGAAATTGATTATGTCGAGGGGCTTCACGGGTCGGGTTTCAAGTTTTCCAACCCGAATACGAAGAGCACGTGCGGCTGCGGTTCGTCATTTTCCGCGTAACGAGCTTGTTGTAATCGGTTCGGCGTAATTGCCGCAATCGTCGCCTTCAATTCACCTTCAATTCACCTTCATCTCTGCTTCCGCCTTTTGCTGATTTAGGCGTGATCGTGCGCATTGCCTCTTGACCCCATTTCTGGGGTCGAGTGCTCCGCTTGGTGACGCCAAGCGTGCGTTACGTTTCGTCGTTGTATCGTATCATCGTCATTATCGTTTTTTTCTACAGTCAGCACGGCCCCTTTCTCGGGATATGGGTGTTTTTTCTGCCAATCTCGGCGGCCAACGACTTGGTTTGGGCGCTTCGGCGCGAAAAATATCTAGGAATGGGGGTTGCATTGAGGGCAGGGGTGCGGGCTTCGCTGCTGATTGCGGGCAGGACGGTACATGGGGGCGTGGGGCAGTGGAAACGGATCGCACACTCGTGAGGGATGACGTGCAGACTTCCAGCGAACAAGGCAGTGCGATATCTCGGTATATCGCGCATATACGACAAATACCCGAACTCTCCCGGGAGGAGGAGGTGGAGCTTGCGCGCGCGCTTCGGGACACGGGCGACGAACGAGCAGCCGCGCGATTGGCGCTTGCCAATTTGCGGCATGTCGTATCGATCGCGATAAGTTATCGGCGTTATGGCATTCCGTTGGCGGACCTCATTGCTGAAGGAAACTTCGGTATCGTGCATGCGATTCGCAAGTACGATCCGGAACGCGGCAATCGGTTTGTCACGTATGCGGCATATTGGATACGTGCGTACATTCTGAACCACGTGATTCATTCCTGGAGTCTCGTGGGTGTCGGGTCGGGACCGTTGCGGTCGAAAATGTTTTTCCGACTCCGGCGCGAGCGAGCGCGTATTGCGGGGCTCGTTGGAGAAGGCGAAGTGGGCGATCAAATGTTGGCGAGCAAGTTTGGCGCGCCAGCCGAAAAAGTGATTGAAATGGCTCGGCGCTTGGAAGCCCGAGACGTCTCGCTCGATACGAAAGTATTCGATGACGGTGCTCGATCACTTGTCGACACGCTCGTATCCGACGAACAGGATCAGGAAGAACGGTTCTTGCGTGCTGAAGAAGGAGCAAGGTTGCGAGAACAGCTTCAAGAAGCAGTGCAAAACCTCGATCCACGCGAACGGTACATCGTCGAAACGCGGATGATGGCTGATCCGGAAGAAGAATTGTCGCTTGCGGAAATCGGTCGACGTTTGGGAGTATCGCGGGAACGTGCCCGGCAACTCGAAGCACGGGCCAAACGCAAGTTACGGGATCGGCTTTTGCCGTTGGCTGCGTGAAACCTCGACAGGCTTGCAACTGCGCGATATGTTCCGGCGCGTCGCAGCAGTACAAGCAATCGCCGGCGAGCGTTTGCTCGCGGGAGGAAAGTCCGAGCTTCGTAGGGCAGAGTGCCGGGTAACGCCCGGTGAGGGTGACCTCGAGGAGAGTGCAACAGAAAAGAGACCGCCGACTCGCTTTGGGGTTTGGGGCGAAGCCCCAAATGTTCAAACTGCCAGTCGGTAAGGGTGAAACGGTGGAGTAAGAGCCCACCGCGCTTTCGGTAACGAAAGTGGCACGGCAAACCCCACTCGAAGCAAGGCCACATAGGGAGGCGCAGGGATTGCGGAGTCCCGTAAGAGCGGCCCGTTCAAAGTCTCCGGGTAGGCTGCTGGAGGCATACAGCAATGTATGTCCTAGAGGAATGATTGCTGGTGCGTCGGGGTTGACTTCGGCGCGATACAGAACTCGGCTTATGAACCACTGCGACCAAAAGGCTTCGTCCGTAAGGGCGGGGCTTTTTGCTTTTATGGTCCTTTTTATGGATTCTGCGGTTGGGAACCCGGGTCGATTTTTTTCATCATTTCTTCAGTGGGTCTTGCGCGATAATACAGGCTACGGTTGGGCGCTTCGGCCATGATGCCGTCCCAAGTGCGGCGACGTGGCCATTTCATTTGATCAGCCAGGCCCAACGGGCAACCC
>JANORL010000198.1:0-4299 GCA_031415295.1 Polyangiaceae bacterium
CGAGTCGCAACGCCGAGTCGAATCGCTGTATCACCGTCACCGTGCCCGTAAACGCGTCCTCCACACTCGACGCCTCACCCCCTAACCCCCTCTCCAACTTCGCATTGCTTTGCACTGCTGCGTGGAGAGGGGGAAAAGAGCCTCGTTTTTTCCGGCTCCCCCCTCTACACGCAGCATCACGTAGTGATGCGAAGTTGGAGAAGGGGATTGGGGGGGTGAGGCGCACAAAGCGTGCGAGTCATGACGACGTCCCGCAGTAGTATTAGCAGGATTCTGACAGCCCTTACCTAACACACGCAATGCTGTGCCCGCAAAAACAAGTTTTCGACAATGTGACCGAATCTTACCAAACACAGGCGTCGCGATTTTCCGCAGCAGTGCTAGATTCGCCCGCCATGTCCCGCTTTCACGAAACTTCGATGGGTGTCTACTTCGATGACCTCGACGCCTTTCAAATCCTTCACAACGCTCGTTATTTGCTGCTTTTCGAACGCACCATCGGTGCATTTTGGAAGCATCTCGGTTGGGGCGGTGTACTCGATGCGCAAAAAAATCCCGACCAGTTCCATTTCGTGCGTGCCAACGCCGTCGAATACCTCCGTCCCGTCATTGGCGTCTGCGACGTCCGCGTCCGCGTTTGGATTGAAAAACTAGGCCGCACCAGCCTTACATTTGGCTTTCGCGTCTTACCTACCGACGAAGACACCGATTTCGCCAAAGGAACGCGAACCATCGTCCGGGTAGATCCCACGACGCACAGACCCGTCCCGTGGACCGATGGTTTTCGCGAAGTGTTGGCCCCTTATCGCGCCGACATTCACATTTAAGAACACGCCTACACACGCACCCTTGACACGGGTGCTCGATTTTGAAATGCCTGTTCACGGAGGCCTCCAAAGAGGGAAAGTCCATGTCGAGTTTCACGATCGTTCTCGATGACGACCAAGGCCAACAGAGCCAAGTATCGTTTCCAACGTCCCTTTCATCGCTCGACATTGGACGCGGCAAGGCGTGCCAAGTCGTGATTGCTTCGAGCGGCGCGTCTCGGCGACATGCCGCGCTCGCTTATAGCGGCGGGCAATTTACGCTCGCGGACCAGGGAACCACCAACGGAACGTTCGTCAACAACGTGCAGGTAACGAGCCCTCTCGTGCTCGCACCTGGAGACGTCATTGAAATCGGCGGCGTCTATTTGCACGTCCAAGCCGATCGGTCCGTCTGGACGCACCCGCGACCCACCCCCTGGGGCAAACCTTCGGTGCGCGAAAGGAAAACATCCAAACGAAAGGCTTCGCCACCAAGCAACAAATCCTTGAACCTATCAGACAACGGTAGCGAGAGTTTTCTCGCCGTACGTGGCGTTTGCGCCAATGTGTTTATCGATGGTCCGCACGCATCACTCAAACTCGTCGTCACGTTCCATAACGACATCGGACGCACGATCGAAGGCGACCTCGTTTTCCCCTTGCCGCCGATGTCCGCCTTGCGAAGTCTCGTTGCGAAAATTGGGCAACGCACGATCCACGGCAAAGTACGCGGGCGCAGTCGAGCCCAAGCGGAATACCAACGGGCCATCGAAGCTGGACAATCCGCGGCCCTGGGCGAATCCGAAGGGGAAGATTTGGCGCAGCTCAAGATTGCACCCATCGAACACGGAGAAGATGTCGAAATATCGCTCACTGTCGATCAAATTCTCCTCCCCGTTTCCGATGGTCATCGTCTCATCGTACCGCTCACGTACATGCCGAGATTCATTGAAAATCCGGCTGAACTCAATTCCACCGAAGTTGCAGCCGTCAATCGACCGCGCCCGATGACCCTCGCCGCCCGAGCATCCGTCGACGTGTTGATCACCCATCCCCAGGGAAAACCCTCCACGATTCGTTGTGCTTCGCATCGCGTCACCACGATTACCGGCGAAAAAGAAACACGCATCGAACTACGCGACACGCCGCTCGACCGCGACCTGCAAGTCGAAATCGCCGACCGACCACGTGGCGACAAACCCGCGTTATGGGTTCGTCATGATGCAACCAATGGACCGGACGACAACGGCCCGACAACCACTGTCGCCATCGTACCGCCCGCATTTGCCGACGAAGGGCCATCGATAGCCCGCAACGTCGTATTTCTGGTGGATCGTTCCGGATCGATGAATGGTACGCCTATGTCATCGGCCATTCGCGCCGTTCGCGGCGCATTACGATCGCTCAGTCCCGAGGATCGTTTCAATATCATTGCATTCGATAATGAACTGGAAGCGCTCGCGACCGCACCCGTTCCTTTCGACGATTCAGCCCTGACCGCAGCAGATACATTCATTTCCAAGATTCGCGCTCGAGGGGGCACAGAGGCATCGATGGCCATTCAAGCGGCGCTCGCTCCGCGGCTCGATGCCAAGGTTTCCGTTGCAATTACCCAACTGCCTCCGCCGGATCAAACGTATCGACTACGCGTCGTCGTATTCATGACCGATGGCGACGTTGCCAATGCCGCGAGCGTTTTGCGCGCCGCCAAGGAAAAACTCTTCGATACACGCGTGCATGTGCTCGGAATTGGCGATGCCGTCCAGCATGCAATGCTCGCGCAACTCGCGGAAGCCGGCGGAGGAACCTACACGCCAGTGGCCACGAACGAAGACCTCGAACGAGCGCTCGTGCGCCTGAAAAACGCCATTACAGCGCCGCTGTGGACGGGCATTCGGGTCCTCGTCGAACGCGATGGCGAACGCCAAACACCAAAAATGCTCGAGCCTCCGGGACCCATGGATTTGTTCGCCGCAGAGCCGGTTCTTTTTTCCTTCCGCGGTCCGATAAATTCAGGCGACAAACTCGTTTTGATGGGACAAAAATCGCAAGGCGACGATCAACGTATCGCGTTCGAATTGTCCGTTCCAGAAAAAGCACGCGCAGAAAACGCGGCAACGTTGTGGGCACTGCTTCGTAATCAACGACTCACCTACCGATTCGATCCGGCCGACAACGATACCTTGGAAGGCTTGGGGACAGCGTTTGGCGTGGTCAATCGCCAAGTTGCGCTCGTCGGCGTACATTCGGACGATCGGCAAGCGCCGATTGAAGGTCACGTGCCCGTCGTCTTGCCCATGCCGAACAACATGAGCGACGACGGGGCAACCGTGATGCGATCCGCTGCATATTCTCCAGGACCGGGTGGACCTCCAGCAGCCCAACGGATGGCCTCCCTGCCCAAAAAAGCAGCGCCTCCGCCTCCCATGCCCCGAGGAGGTGGCATGCCCCTGCAAGGGTTTGGCCCGCCACCCGCTTTTGGTGGGCCTCCGCCAGCTCCAGGAGGGTTTGGCCCGCCACCTCCTGCGCCAGGGTTTGGCCCGCCGCCTCCTGCGCCAGGGTTTGGCCCGCCGCCTCCTCCACGTTCACCGGCACCGGTTCCCATGGCTCCACGCGCGGCGCCCGCCCCTGCGCCAATGGAGGCATCGGATAATGACTTCGAGGTCGCGGCACCCGCGCGTTCGATAGCGATGGCCGCAGCGCCGGTGCCAGTGATCTCGTTGCCCGACGGCGATGCGGGCCTACGCGCATTGCTGCTGCATCAAAAAGCCGACGGTCTTTTTGGGGGCGATATAACATCGACATTAGCTGCCGTCGCAGCATTGGTTGGTCACGGCCATACCGCGCGTGAAGGTTTGTTCCGCGCCGAACTCCGCCGCACCATGATGACGCTACGAAGCAAGATTCCGAGTTTGTCCGGAAACGAACGAGCCATGGCCTTGCTTGCGCTCGCCCTGCTGATCATGCCTCACGGCGATCCCGCTCCCGACGGGCTCGCTTCTGACCTCGCCACGAAACTCGAAGGCTTATCGCTTTCGGATCTATCGGAAACACGAACGAAAGTGCGAGCGGCCATGGCGATGGCGCCATCCGGGTGGGACGCTTCACCGCTCGCACAAGGCATCAAACGTACGTTCCTGTAGATTGTGTTTTGCAGGCTCCTGCGCGTTGCGAATCTTCGGTCGGACTTACTCAGCGTACGATGTACGCTTCCGTCGTCCTCCCTAGCTTCGTTACGCTCGCGACGCCTGCAAAACACAATCTAAAACTACTTTCGGCGACGTCCCCGACCCAGCGCCACGGCGCCCGCCAAGAACAACAAAACACCCGTTTTACCGGAATGTTCGTCCGCAATGACGTAACATCCACACGTGCTGCCCGCTCCGGTCGTGCCATTGCCACCGGACGCTTCATTCGCGCCAGCGCCACCCGCACCTCCCTTGCCCCCTGCACCTCCCATGGCGCCTGCACCACCGGTGCCTCCCGAACCAAC
>JANORL010000199.1:0-4722 GCA_031415295.1 Polyangiaceae bacterium
CGTACCGATGCCAGGACCGGTGATTTCCACGCGAACGTACCGATGCCAGGACCGGTGATTTCCACGCGAACGTACCGATGCCAGGACCGGTGATTTCCACGCTCGCTTCGCGCGTGTGGGACACGCGCTGCGCGAGCCCCCCATACCCCCCGACATAAGCCTTCCCTGGATTGCACGGCATCTACCGCGTCGCGTTTCTCGCGATGACCAACCGCTGCACTTCGCTCGTTCCTTCGTAGATCGTCGTCACGCGAGCATCACGTAGATGCCGTTCGACGCCGTATTCCCGCACGTAACCATACCCGCCGTGCATCTGCAGCGCTTTCTGACAAACCCTGTTCGCCGTTTCGCTCGCGTACAGTTTCGCCATCGCCGCTTCCGCGGAAAACGGTCTTTGGTTATCTTTGAGCCACGCGGCCCGCAGCGCCAAAAGCCGCGCCGCATCGAGTTCCGTACGACAATCCGCAAGCGTCCACTGAAGCGCTTGGAACTCGCCGATCGGTTTTCCAAACTGCTTGCGCTCCTTCGCGTATTGCGTGGCTTTTTCGAGCGCCGCCGTGCCAATACCAACCGACTGCGACGCGATGCCAATGCGCCCTCCATCGAGCGCCATCATCGCAATCTTGAAACCTTCGCCTTCGTTTCCAAGCAGCGCGTCCTCGGGAACCTCGCAGTCATCGAACGTCAACGGCACAGTGTTCGATGCACGCAGGCCCAGTTTGTCCTCGGGTTTGCCCGGGATGAGCCCTTTCGTGCCGCCTTCGACCAGGAACGCCGACAAACCGCGTGTTCCTGGTCCACCCGTCCGAGCCCATACGACGAAAATGCCCGCGTACGTACCGCTCGTGATCCACTGCTTCTGCCCACGAATGATCCACCCAGCAGCCGTTCTTTGGGCCGTCGTACGCATCGATCCTGGATCACTACCTGCTTCCGGTTCGCTCAGGGCAAACGACCCGGCCACGTATTCTCCTGCGCAAAGACGCGGGTTGTACTTGTTTCGCTGGTCTTCGGATCCGAACTTCGCGATCACTTCCCCGACCATGTTTGTCACGGCCATGAGCACCGCCGTCGAACCACAAGCGCGGGCGATCTCCATCATCGCCAGCGAATACGACACAGCCCCAGCTTCCGACCCGCCAAGCGACGCCGGAATGTTTACGCCCATCAGCCCAAGATCCGCCAAACCACGCAGAATCTCGAGTGGATAACGTTCTTCCCGATCCAGATCCGACGCGACAGGAGCGATGACCCGTTCAGCAAAATCACGCGCAGTACGTGTTACCAACGCCTGCGTTTCGTTGGGCTCGATATCCATGGAGGCCGTTTACTCGCACTTCTGTGTGAAATCGCAAGGATCGCCGCCCGCGGCAGTAACCACCACGTTGTACTGCGTGCACGTACCCGTCACGCCTAGCTTGCGCCGTACGAAGACGAAATACTTCGAGGAGTTGTTGTTGCAATGAACAGGTTGCGTCCCGTCGTTGGCGCAAGGGGCTTCGCCGGACAAACCATCTGGTCCTCGGCCATCCACGCACCAATCGTACGACGTGATGCTCGTCGCACTGCCCGAAGGCGTATCCGTACACGCATCGCCGTGAATCACGTCCATCGTGAACTCGTCGTTCGGCATGGGCGACGTGATGTCGATGCTCACGTGGTACGAGTTTGTCGTGAGTTCGTCCGTGTCGACCGTGTCAAACGTCCACACATCGACGTCGTTTTCCGCAGACAACGTCCCCGCGAGCGTGATGCTGCTCCCTGGCGTATCGCTCACGGTGCCCGCAGGTGTCGCGTTTGAACACTGATCGTTGAGCTCCCCAGCCTCGATGGAACAAGCACAACCATCCTTCACAGGACCTGGCGGATAACTGGCCCAACCGACATCGCAAGCCCCAAGTTCGCACACGCCCGCGGAAGAACACGCATAACTCCCATGCGGAGGAATCGGACCTTGCGCGCTACAAAGTTCGTTGGGTGCCCCTTCGTCGACGGTGCCATCGCAGTTGTCGTCTTTCGCGTTGCACGTTTCGGGAGCTGGAGTTTGCGCCGTGCAACCTTCGAACTTGTTCTTGTCCCCGTTGCATACTTCCGCGCCAACGCATTCGCCGTATTGATTCGCGATCGAACAATCCTTCTCGACTCCGTCGCGTTTCGGCGTGCAAGGACAGGAAAACGGAACGTTTGGCGCGCAGTATTTGTAGGCCTGACCCGCTGGAGGCACCATCGATCCAGCATCTCCAGCGTCGCCTCCTGCATCCACGCCTCCATCACCGGCCGGAGGATCCGGGTTATCCTTCGGAGGATAGTTTGCCCCGACGACACAGGTAAAACCGTTCGGACAATCGCCTGTTGTGGTGCAATCACGGGCGCAAAACTTGTCTCCCGATGGCGCGGTCAAACAGGCGTCGGTCGGATTCAAGCATTGCAGGATCGTCATGCATGGTCTGCACTGACTATCCAGGTCAGGAACGCAAAGCGGATCGCCGTTCGTGATCGCGCAGTACGTACCTTGAGGACACGGTGGTGGACACGCCACGGTGCAATATTTCTCTGCGCCGACTTTCGTACAGTTTGCCCCTTCGTCCACGCAGTCCGCATCTTCCACACACGTGCCGCCGACTTGTCCTGGCGGAATGCCCCCTGCACCGCCCATCCCGCCTGTTCCTGGCTTGATTTCTTCCGGCGGCGGCAACGAACTCCCCTCAGCACAAGCCATAAATAAAGCGCCGACAAACCCTCCGAGAAAAATCGCCCGACCAAAAGATCGAAGGTTGATGCTCATCGACTGCTCCCTCGCGAAACGCGAGCGGTCCGCTGCACCGTTCACAAACGGCGCTCGTCCCGCGTCCAAGCCATGTTTCGAGGCTAAATGTTTTGCACACCCGCCGTCAAACGCGTAACTCAATCAGATATCTGTATCTGGATCTGGCGCTCGTCCATGTTTCACCCCTTCGTCCTTCGCCCACCAACGTTCCCCACAAACCTTCGCCTTGTGGCCCTTGCTTGCACCCTCGTCGGTTGCGCAGAAGCTCGCAGCACCACGACCGTTACGACCAAAGCGGACGAATCCAAGACGGACGACCCCAAAGCTTCCGCAGCCCCTCCTCCAGCGCCCATACCCGCTCCCGTTGTCGTTGCGTCCGCAGATGTATCGGCTGCAACGAAGATCGCCGCGACGCCTTCACTCGACTCAGCCCCTGACACGTCCGCTGGGCCACGGATTTGGGCCAAGGCACGTTTTGCATGGATCCATGCCGAACCTACCCCCTCCGAAGCTTGGATTGGCTACCTTGCCCCAGGAACGTCCGTCCGGCTTCGCGGAGGCGAAAACAAAGTTGCCCGCGTCTTTGGCGGACGCGATTGTGACGTTTGGTATGCCGTCGAACCTCGTGGTTATGTATGCGCAGGAACATCCGCGACCATCGACGAAAACGACCCGGCGCTCAAGATCTTACGACGTGATGCTGCTGACGTAACATCGCCATGGCCATATCAATATGGTGAATCGCAAGGGGCGCCTCGATATTTGCGTTTACCTTCGCGTGCCGACCTGCGAAAAATTGAAATTGATTTGGACAAGCATTTGCCGCTCGTGGAAAAAGCAAGGTTGGCGAAGGGCGATGACGAGCTCAAAGCGATTTCCAAACATTTTGTGGGAATGGACTTTGCTCTGACTGGCAAACAGCCTCCGGAGCTTTTCAATTTTAGTCCAATGTTGCGGGAAGAGCGCAAGTTCGTATACGGCGGCTCGACGATTGCGTACGTGCGCGAATTCGATTACGAGGGGCGTAGTTATCTTCTGACGTGGGATCAAGCGATTGTCCCGAAAGATCGCGTCAAACCTTATCCAAAATCGGAATTTCACGGCCTTTTATTGGGCAAAGATGCGAATTTGCCATTGGCGTTTTTCCGGCAAAAGCCGCGACCCAAGTGGAAGCGGGGCGATGACGGAAAACTGGCACAAACCGATCAAACGTGGCCTCGGCATGGTTGGGTGGAACTGACCGGCGCGCGTATCGAACAAGACGGAAAAAAGTTTGTCGAAACGAAAGAGCCGGGCATCTACGCGGCAATGGCCGATTCGCAGGTCATCGAAGCGATTACCGTTGCTCCATGGCTGGGCACAAAAAGCCCCGAGCTACAAAAGTGGGTGGACATTCGGGTGCTCGAGGGGACGATGGTGGCCTACGAAGGGCTTCGTCCGGTGTATGCGACGATGATTGCGCCTGGCCGTGGAGGCATTCCCTACGAAGGGGTCGATCCGGTTAAAACGGCATCGACGCCGACGGGGATTTTCCGCGTGGATGGCAAGTTTCGCACGGCGACGATGGTTTCGAGTACGGATTCGAATTTGGTCCATTCCGAAGTAAATTACGTGATGAATTTCCACGGCCCGCATGCATTACATGGCGCTTATTGGCACGACGGTTGGGGCGAAAAGAAAAGCGGCGGGTGCGTGAATTTGGCGCCTGTGGACGCGAAATGGGTCTTTGATTGGACGGACCCGCCGGTACCTGAGGGGTGGTACGGGTTGCGAGCCATTCCGGAATTCGGCAGAAGTACGATTGTAAGGGTGCGGCGGTAGGGACAAAGAAGTTCGAGCGGAGTTTCAGAGGGTGTCTACCAGGATCTGCCCGCACTTCGCGCCTCACCCCCCTCTCCAACTTCGCTTCGCTACGTGGAGAGGGGGAGTCGGAAAAACGAGGCTCTTTTCCCCCT
>JANORL010000200.1:0-16487 GCA_031415295.1 Polyangiaceae bacterium
GTTAAACCCGCCAATCGGTGTTCAGTTGTTGAAGTCAAAGCACTTCAAGCAGCTGTGTACTTCGATCAAGCCCGCTTCGATTCTCTCGGGCGGGAAGAGCACCACGAGTTCTTCCTCGGTATGTACATCGAAGGGATTGAGAAAGCGAATCGTGATTTTTCCATCCCATACGATGTCCTTATGCAAGGCATTGAAGACTTCCGCAAAGGTGGGTACAAGAATGAATGGGTGCATCAGCGGAAGCTTTTGAAGCCATTAGGACTCCATGCGTCACTGCTCTGCGATATGGACACGCATCGCTTCGAGCTGACGTTACTGCTTGAGAAAAAAGACGTGATCGTTTTCCGCCAGTCCATTCTTGTAACGAAGCCGCATGAATTCATGTTCAACGGTGAAGTCAAAGAAGTCGTCGCCGATGGCAACAACGTCGTTGTCAAAGGAACACACGACACGGTAACGTTTTCTCTCGACGTGACCACGCTCGAATAACCCGCAGCAACCGTACCCTCCCCATCCCCACCGCCATCACGCCACACAGCTGGGAAGGGCGGCGAGGGCACGAGCGGCATCGGCGATGAGCGGAGCCAACACGGTATCGGTACCAACGACACGCGTTCGGGGCGAAGCGAAAAGCTTGGCCATAAAAAACGCTTGTCGGGGCAAATCGACGATGTTTTTCGTTTTGGCTGCCGCCGTGCAGAATCCATCTGCATGATTGACGCCATCCCCGCATACGATTTCCCCATCGTTCGCACCGTCGGTTTGGAAATAGGCAATGTCGATATTTCCACCCTGATCGTGAGTGCTCTGGGGATGACGCGGATCGCTGACATCGTAGCCAGGCGTAATGCCATCTTTCTGGCAAACATCCAGCAGAGACAGAGGCGTCGTTTGCGGAAAAGCGCTCAACGTTTCCGCCAGGGCGTGGCGGACGAGCATAATGAGCTCACGCCGCGCAAAGCGGTAATTCGCCAAGCTTTCCCACTCATAACCAGCCCCGACGGTCGAATCGGTCGGGTCGGGAAATGGGAACGGCAAGAGGCCACTGCCATTCGCCCCCTGCCCCGAGCATTCTGCGAAGGAAAAACCAGCTCCCGTGCAACTTTCGCCATCGATGTAACGGAACCGATTCACGTGCAAGCTGTACCCATTCTGCGCCCCCGCATATCCAACGACGCGGACGTAATACACCTTGTTGCTTTCTTCAGCGTAAAGACCGTAGAATTCCGTATTGGTCTCGGAAGCGCGCGACGAATAAGGGTACACCTGACCATACCGGGACCCCACGAGTTGACCACTGGCGTCGTACACCACGAGGTCCAGATCGCCCGCGGCATGCACCATTTCGATGCCTACTCGTACAATGTAATTCGCAGGTACGGCGACACGAAACCAATCTTCGTCTCCGCTGCAGATGGTAAGCCCGGATGTAACTCCGATGGGCGCATCGGTAGCTTTGCTGCGGTTGTTGTTGGGTTCGTAAGAATCAGTTTTTCCCAAGCATGACGTGAGTGTCGAATTGACACTGTTTTCGGTTTCCTCAACGTCGGCTTTCGTGACCAGGGCACCGTCGTCCACTGCCGGATCATCACAATCGTCGACGCAACGTTCACCGGCGAGCGGAGCATCGATCAAACGTTGGGGGCCTTCATCTTGGCAACCAGCCGCCAAAACGAATAAACCAAGAAAACCGCTGTACAAGGATCCACGAACTGCGTTCATTTCGATCTTTCGTTGGTTGGAGCATACCGTATTTCCCCCCCGGACGAACGCGACCGTGATTCAAAAGAGCGACCCGAGCAAGCAGCAAAATGCCGGCGCTTGCGAATTTATTAGCGGGTTTTCCTATTTTTAGGCCAATGGTTCACATGAGCAGGTTTTCATATTTTTCAGGCCAATGGTTAGCGGAACCTGGGCGCCTTAGGGGGATTTGCCAAAGTCAGCGATGGCCCCGTCAGTGACGATGGGAAAACCATTTCGACAACGGACGGGCATGGTTTACCCATTCTCGGAATCATCGGGGTGCCATAGCCGCTCAAAAGCTGAACTTCATCCCAACGGATCTCGGCCCGACGAAAAATTCGGGTTGAACGACTTTGGCGATATCGTTACGCACGAGGACTTTTTTCTTCTGAAGAATGCCCGTAAGAAGCATCGCGGCGCCCGCCGTTTGCGCGAGGCCGATGAGGACAAAAGAACCGACGGTGACCGTATTGACAAAACTGCCAAGACTGTCCGAACCGCCGAAGTCTCCAGCGGCGGCCACGATGAACGGCCCCAACACCGGAACGAAGAATGCTCCATAAGGAGCTTCATCATATTTTAAGGATTGTGCACCAATTCCGACGGACATGAGGTAAAACACGCCGAAAACAGCGCCACCCGCGATCGCCAATCCTTTTCGCGATCGCTCTTGCACATTGTAGCCTTGAGGAATGGGCTCGTTGTCCTTGTACGGAAGGATTTCGGGCGGTGGTTTTTGCGATGATGGATACGCACCCGGGGGATACCCATACGGACCCTGAGGTTGCTGTCCCGGTTGTGCGTACGGATAGGGGGACGCGGGCTGCGCACCTGGTGGCGGTGGAGGGGGCGGTTGCAGGTTTGTCCCGACAGGTGGTGGCGGTTGTTGCAAGCTTGGAGGCGGCGGTGGCGGTTGTTGCTCCACGTGTGGTGGTGGCGGCGGAGGTGCTGGCATTGCTTGGGCAATCGCGACGAGCGGCGTTCCGACGACAACCAGACCCAACGTCAACGCCGCGATTCCTTGCATCATCTTTTGCCGCGCGAAATTTGAGAACATCGTATCTCCCCTCGGGCACTTCGTGAATGCAGAAAGCACGCTACATGAGAGTCACTTGCTAAAGAAAGCGTTTTTGCGACCTGACGCAACGATTCGTCTGCGTTATTGCGTTCGCTGCGGCGCGGGGGTGAGGTTTTCCTCCATGACAAAGAACCCATCACTTTGCGCACAATATCCGTTTCCGAAGCATTTCGAATACCGTCGACGCCGGGTGCACAGGTGATCGACGTGGGCAAGCATGAGCCATTTTCGCAATCCGCATCGAGAATCTCATTGCGTTCTTGTTGACGTTATGAGGGCGGGAATCGGAGAGACGGAAAAACCCGCGACCCTCGTGGACATCACTGCCACGCAGATCGTCCGCTTGTGATACGAAGGCGTTCTCGAGGAAATTGCACCATGACCACTCGCCCCGACTTCATCCGTCACTGGACCGAAATTCAAGATGCCGACGATGCCGCCTACCCCGGAAGTAAGGAACTGCTGTCAATCGGCAGCGCATTCGGCCGCGTCTTCGGCTTCGAACGACTCGGTGTTCACCACGAACTGCTCCCGCCGGGCCGTCGCACCAGCTGGCCGCATGCCGAACGTACCGAAGAAGAGCTCGTCTACGTCATCGAAGGCACGCCCGATGTCTGGCTCGATGGGCACCTTGTTCGCCTAAAGCCCGGCGACGCCGTCGGCTTCAAGCCAGGCACCGGGGTCGCTCACACCATCCTGAACAACACGGAGCAAGACGTTCGACTTTTGGTCGTCGGTGAGCACAAACGACCGGACAATCAAATCCACTATCCCTTGCACCCAGAAAGGAATGCTGAAATCGGCGCACGCCACTGGAAGGAGCATCCCGAACAACCGCTCGGTCCGCATGATGGCATGCCGAATACGTGATTCATCGTCGTCGCTCGATCGCCCTTGGCCACGTCGTTGTAATCGCGTATTCGGCATGCACATACAGCTCTTCCGCACCCTGCGCATCGTCGAAACGAATTTCGTTATGGCCGTCTCCGCCAAACGATTTCGTACGAATCGTGCTGCGAGTTTTGTTTTGCGGCAGTGGATACGGTGGAACGTTCGCACCATTGTAAACGCTGCCCATGACGAGCGGCCGATCCGGATCGCCCTCCAGAAACATCACGACCACCTCGTGCCCAACACGGGGCAAAAACATCGTACCCCAACCAGGACCGGCCACGGGTTGCATCACGCGCATCCAACACGAACTGTGATCGTCTTTCCTGCCCTGACGATCCCAATGAAACTGCACTTTCACGCGACCGTGCTCGTCGGTATGCAATTCCTCTTTGCCCGGACCAACCACGACGCAGCGCTTGACCTCTCCAGGCGCTTGGTCTAGGCTCACGTACTGCATCACTGGAAATATCAAACAGAACGAACGCTCTCGGCAAGATCGGGTTTCCCGAAATGCAAAAGGAGAAACGCGTCCATGGACGAATTGGAGAATCTGCGCAAGTTAATCATCGAGGCATTTGCGGATGTCGAGCCACCGCCGTATTGGGCGATTGTCGCTGCTAAAGAAGGTAGCGAGCCGCAAGAAATCGAAGACGCGTTTCGGGACAAAACGGATTGGACCAAGTTGGACGCCGAGTGGCTCGACCTTGGTCCAGGTGGGTGCGCTTTGAGTTTCTTTTCAGCTGAAGCGTTCCGCTACTACATCCAAGCGTACATGATTGCCGATGCCGAAGGGAAGTTCGTACGTGTCGAGCCGGTGTATCATCTTTGCCACGGCCTTGACGATGAATCACACAACGAAAAAGTGAACCCGCGCCGGTACGGCGTGCGTACATGGCATGACGAGGCAATCTACCAATTTTCGGTGTTTACACCTCGCCAATGCGGCGCCATTTTGGCCTATCTGCGTTACGAGGCGGACCGCGACGAAATCAAGAAGCGATATAT
Organism: Polyangiaceae bacterium; assembly: GCA_031415295.1. Taxonomy (GTDB): domain Bacteria; phylum Myxococcota_A; class Polyangia; order Polyangiales; family Polyangiaceae; genus Polyangium. The sequence continues at coordinate 4,721 of JANORL010000200.1, forward strand.
CGATGAGGCCATCGCGAGTTATTGGGCGTTGCGGGCGGAGTAGGTTGCGTCATTTGCCAGGACAGCGGTCTTGGTGCTTTCTTTTCGCCTCAATCCTGTCCTTGCAGAAAGCCATTCCGTTCTCCAGGCCGGTTGTCTGGTCCTTGTGTGTTTTGTTGCCTCCAGCGAAACACTCGTTGTTGATCTTCACGCGCGCGATGATGGCGTCCCTGAACCCTACAACTTTTTCGGACATGATCTCGATGGTATCCGGAGGCGAACTGCATTTCCTCACCAGGCTCCAAGCGGCTTCCATCGCGTCTTGCAGTTCTCGATGCCGTTCCTTGGTGCAAAGGCCAGGCGGCTTCAAATCCTCCACCGATTGTGCCGGTGCCTCGACAGGGGCGAAAAACGTGACGATTGACACGGCTACGAATGCAACGGCGACGAGCCGCTGCGCGATAGACTTTCGGATCATTGGATTCTCCTTGTGCGTTGAAGTAACGAAATGGGGCCAGCATACTCAATGGCGGCAAACCGCTGCTGAATCGCCTTTCGAACCACCAGGCAATGGCGTACCCGCCCTCTCGGTGGAGAGAAGGATATTCATCTGGACCCCTCTTGTGGTTGTCTACGAATGTATGAGTCGGACGAACCGGAGGATGAACGTTGGTGATTTCGAGGTCGAGCGCAAATTTTGCGGCTATGACAAACTACGTCAGGGTGGCTTGAATATAGCGCTTCGTCGAGGTGCTCGGTCTTCGTTGCCTCGAGTCTCGTTGATCGCTTCGATGTCTCCACCTGTCGATGGCGCACAGTGATGCCACTCCATGTTGTAGCAATATCGTTTGACCACCAAACATCGTGCCCTTCACGACCTCGTTCATCAATCCGCGCAACGCGAACATCGCGTCCGTTCGTCACGTCATGCGCGTCGAAATGACCGGCCAAACGCGTACGAATGACGCCATTTATCAGGACAAACCTCACGCGTCCGCGTCCTTCTCAACGACACTTGGCAGGACAAACTTTGCCCGAAAACAACCTCGTGGCGTGCTCGCGACGACCTGGATCGTGGTGGATCCATGCTGCCGTCGGTGAACCGCGACGAACATTTTTGATCCGCGACAAAACCCCTACGAACGTTCGATCAAGGGTTTGTCGGTGTACCAGCGCAACAAAACACGCTTGATCCGGCCCCTGGATCTCGTGCAGTGTGCTCGTGCGTTCAGCTCGTGCCGGTCACGGCCTGAACGAGTGACGTTGGCTCGTGCTTTCTTCGGAACGCACAAAAAACCAACGCGCGCCGTCCGGATTCAGTTTGCCGACTTGCCCGGAACGACGCGCGACGAGTAAAGATGAACCTATCATCGCGAACCGCCGCGGGTCGATCCCGCAGTGCGGAAGCGGATGCTTTTTTGCGTCCGAACGTGGTCCATACAACGGGAAGCGATCGCTCAGCTCATCTGGCTGCTTCGCCGCACGCTTGGAAACGCATCCTGCAAGAGCGCGTCTGGTCGCCCCACGGACCGAAAGGCATGGCCGCACGAAGCGTGCTGATGCTGCTCGTTTGGCATGCCGATACGAATGGCCGCGCGTGGCTCGGGATCCAAGCCATTGCAAGCAAAACAGGAGCCGGAAACCTTCGCACGGTTCGCAACGCGCTCGATGTGCTCGTCCGAGGTGGATGGCTTCAATACACGCCGCAAACGTGGGCAACGCTCACTGCCGAGCAGACTGCCGCGGGACGACCGGCGCCTCGTCGAGGTGATGTCGGACAAGCGCCGAATCTGTACGTCGTGCTCGATGGCCAAGGCAACGGCGTGACGTCGACCGCGGACGTTCGACCGCCGAGCACAACAACGCGCCCAGGTCTGGCGCGGGCTTCGATCTTCGTAGGTCGCCTGCAAGAATCCACGCAGGGCCCCGGTCAAATGGGTCAGGGGGGCCCCGGTCAAATTGACCAGGGGGAGCCCCGGGCAGATCTGCCCGGCGATCTGGATCCGAAAGGATCTCCATCCAAGATCGAGAGTGTTGAGCGCGTGCCGCGCTTGGACCAGAGCACTCACCTTTTTTCCAAAGTTCGCACCGAGGATCAGGGGTGGCTGAACGCATGGAACGTCATCGTGAAAGCGCATGCTGACAAGACGAAAAGTGTGTACGGACTTCCTCCACTTCCGCCCGACCTCAAGCGTGAACAACAACAAGCACTTGCCGAAAGTCTCGAAGGTGCCGCGCTGGACGTGCAAGCAAAACTTCGCTCGCGAACGCCTGTCGAGCGCGAGCTTGCCGATGTGCGAAGCGAGCTCGCTACACGAGTGATGCAGCTCTATTTCAAGCGTGACAACGAGCATCTTCGCCGCGTGAAGCATGCGTTGCGTGATCTGCCGCGCGAGTTCCATGCGCGGATCACCGAAGCGATGCAGTTGATGCTGCGCGAGAGTCAGGACACGACAAAACCGCGTCAAACGCAGCTCGAAACGCGGATTGTCGAGACAAACAAGCCAACGCACCAACATGCGCCAACGCCGTCGGCGGATGCTGTACAAGCGACCACTGCACGTGAAGCGCGACGACTTCTCGAAACGCTGAACGCGGCTCCGACGCACGAGGAACGGCCGGCGCTCGAAACGATGACGCAACGACCAAAGCAGCCGCGAGATGTCGTCGACACATCGAGCGAGCGTCTAGACAAACCACGCCTTGACAAACCTGTCCACGACAAACCAACCCAAACCCTCTGTTTGAGCCCCCGTGCAGGAGCTCCTCGATGGGGCGTTATGGGTCCGCGACCGATGAAGGTTCGAAGGGTGTCGACGTATCAAGTAGGCGAACGCAAGGTGGTTGATGATGTTGGCGCATGCTCGACTCCGAAAACGTCACGGTGAGTGGGCGATGATGCTTCCGTCGTGATCCGTCGTCGTTACGGACGTGGCTGTTGTGGCGTTGATTTAGCTCTCCCAAGGTTGTCGCTGTTGCAGCTCTGCAGCCGTCACCGTGCCTTTTTCAACGAGCCCCGCCTGTGCGTCGACGATGCGCCATTGCAGCGTTCGTCGACCAAGTGGTTGCGCTTCGACAAACACACAGCGCAATTCGCCAGCATCGAACTGGCATTGCTCCTGAACGGCTCGCAAGAGTCGTTCGTCATGAAGGTGACCATCGCCGAAATTGTATCCGAGCACGATGCCGGCAATGATCTCTCCATCGACGTGTTCATAATCTTCGTAATGCTCTACCGCTTTTGGTAGCAGGAGCGGCAAGGCGCGCCCGTGGAGGTGCATCAGTCGAAACGCGAACACTTTGCCCACCAGGCCAACAGACGTGCGGTGGTCATAAAATCGACCGAGTTGTTCGTAGACCCAGGCCGAGCTCTTGGTGAGTTTTTCGAGCTTGCGGTGGCTTCCTTTGCGAAAAAACCACACGCTGTATGCCCAGTTTCCCGCGTAATACCGCATGGCCAGCAAAAACGACACGGCGGAAGGGAACAGGTTGCCAACCAGGGGAATGCCGATCAATGCGCCCGCGAGAACGATACCGAGGGGCCAAGGCCCTACATCCCAAAGGGTGACCTCTGGATGCGCCCAGAAAAGTGCAAATGCTCCGTACACCACCATGACGTTCCATTCAATGGGCACACCCATGGGTACGTTGCTCGTAATGTATCCATGGAGCATGAGCATGAGAATCATGCCCACGCCTAGTGACGTTCCTCCGGGGCTCAGCATGAAGACGAGCGGTACAGCCAATTCGAGAAACGTACCGCTATGGGCCATCCATTCAGCCAATCGTGAGGGACGCAGATCGTCGGGAAAGTGGCGATACATGCTTTTGCGGATCCACGCGGCGCGGGCAAACGGACTGTTGCTCGTCATGACCGCGACCACCGTGGGGAAGTGGGCATTGAGTTTCGAAAATCCAGCCCAAAACCACAAGGCGAGTTGTACGGCTTTTGCGCCGGCAATCCATTGACTCGCGAAAGCAAAGCACAAAATCGTGGTCCAATAATGTTCTCCTCGAGCGGCGAGAAAAATGGTCCTATCGAGTATTCCTAGAATCGGAAAAAGGGCAACGATGGGGAGAAAATCAGCGATGTTTGGAGTCGGGGTGACCAGAGCGCGCACGAGACAAACCAGCGCGGCCCCGTAAAACGCGACATCGAGCCACGTGCGACGAATACCGCCAATGAGAGGCCATTTTTCGAACACAGGCAACTTGGTCGTACCCGGCCGCAAGAAATACAAAAATCCGCCGACGGGTGGATAATACCGACCGGTGAGGGGTCCGCTGCCGCATCCCAATCCAAGGACTTCGAATAGCATGCTCCATAAAATCGCCTTCTGAAATGCGACGGGATCGAGCCACCAGGAAGAAATTGTCGCAATTGCGCCGAGTCCAGGGGTAAAGCTGCAAAACCACACCCAGCCGCCGATGTAAAGGGCTACCTTCAATGCATACACAGCATAAACAGCCAGCGGTGTGCCGTATCCTTGGAGCGCCCACGCTTCGCAAACCATGCGGGCCCGTTCGGTAAAGGGCCGTTTTTCCCACTCGAGGGGATCATATGGAGGTGGAATTGGATCGAGTAGCCCCATGAAGAACACGATAACCGCAAATGGTCGGAACACGCAAGCGTTCTTTGGGGGTATGTGCAGACGCACCGCAGGAATTGTCGATGGCTGACGTTACGACGAGGAATGCCTCACGAGGGTACTGAATGCATCTTGCGAAATTTCAAGAAGGGTGCATTCTCCGCTGGCACGTCGCCTTTTGCCGATGTAGGCCGCGCCGATCAGGGGCAGGTCTTGAATTGTGTCCGAATCGCGTTTAACGCATTCGTCACATCCATCGTGGAATTCGCCAGCATTGCCATACCTGTACCGCCAGCTGTCGCAACCTGATTCAATTGCGCGATGGTTGGATTCGGTGCGACCCCATTGCCAATCCCCACGACATACGTCACGACTTTGGGCGTACCCGTAGCGAATTGTTGCGCAATGGGAAGCAAATCGTCGGGTACGTCCGTGTTCATGTTGCAGATGTTCGGGAATCCGTCCGTCAACAACACGACCGCCACTTTTTCAGCAAGATGCGCCATTGCGTAGTTTTTCGCGTATTGCAAGGCTCCTTGATAACCTGGTGGCGGCATGCTCCCACCCGTTGGCATCTGCATCGCGAGCGAATTCGTAATGGCCATTTGGTTGCCCGGCAGAAGTGCCAATCCCACGGCGGGCGTTTGGTAATCCGTAGCCATACACGAATCGGAGCCCGACGCCGGCTGGCAGAACGGGAATGGCTGTGCCGCGCAATCCGCATTGGTCACGCACGGGATATTCGTCCCCAGACAAAGACTGCCCCCGGCTGTACTCAACACAGGATGATATCCGACCCCTGCGCCCATGTTGGCTGACATCGGATTGGCGAGGAAAGCATTGATTCCGTTGCGCATGGCATCGAGCTTCGTTCCTCCGGTAGGAACGGGATCGCTCGTCGAACCCGAGATGTCCGCGAACAAATACAAATTGGCCAACGTGCACTGCGTGCACGCACCATTCTGACAAATTCCGTTGCAGGGCTTGTTGCACCCGCCGCAATGGCTCGTGCTCGTCATGGTATCAACGCATTGACCGCCGCAGTAGGTTTGGCCATTGGGGCAAATGCAGGCACCGTTCAAACATCCCGCACCTACGGGGCAGGGCATGTTGCACCCCCCGCAATTCAAGGGATCGCTCATCGTGTTGACGCAGCTTTGTCCGCAAGGCGTTCCAAGACACGTACACAACGAATTGGCGCACGAATATCCCGCAGCGCAAGTCTTCCCACAACCACCACAATTCAACGAATCTGTCTTCGTATCGACACAAACGTTGTTGCAGGTCGTGGCCCCTCCAGGACAAACACATTGCCCATTCATACACGTTGCGGCGCCAGCACAAGCGTTGTTACACATACCGCAATGCGTGTTGCTCGTCATTTTATCGATGCAATCGGCGCCACACGTGTTTTGCGCCGGGCACGAACATGCTCCCGCTTGGCATACAGCAAGCCCTGGACACGTCGCGTTTTCGTCGAGCATCCCATTGCAGTTGTTATCCTTGCCGTCGCATTTCTCCATCGCCCCAGGAAAGGTCGCGCCGTTGTTGTCGTCGCAATCCATTCCCCCGCAGACAACCGGCGGTTGACCATCGTTGTCCTTGTCGAGCGGTGAAAACGCACACACCGACGTGCCGAGATCGCAATGGATATTGGCCTTGCAGGGATCTGCCCCGAATTTCTGAATACACGTCATGTCGTCGGCGCAGATCGTCACTTCGACGCATCCTTGCCCCACCTGGCAAAGTTTTCCCGCAGGACACGCCGTCGCGCCACTGTTCGGTCCGACAACGTGCTCGCACATGCCCGTATTGCACGAGTCCACGGTACAATTGAAACCATCATTGCAATCGGCGACACCCGAGCAACCCCCTGCGCCTCCAGAACCCGCCATGCCGCCAGCGCCAGCCATGCCGCCAGCGCCGCCTGTGCCGCTCGATGTGCTGCCGCTCGATGTGCTGCTGCTCGAACTGGTGATCGGATTGCCTCCTGACCCGTCACCACCCACCGACGATGCGCCATTGCCACCCGACGCAGCCGGCAAATCGCCGCTACATCCCATCATGACACCTCCAACGAGAGTACCGACCCCCAGCGTGACGGCGAGCAAGTTTTCAATGTGTTTCATGCGTAGACTCCGTTTTCCATTTTCGCGTAGATTGCGTTGTACGAAGCGAGGCGTACCACTGATGCGGTGACGAATGCTAGATTTTTCGTTTTACCTCCACGCTTCCCACGCTTCCGGCTGAAAGCCGACAGTCGCATCTTTTCCGCGACGCACGATCGGCGTCCGGAGAAGCTCGGGATCGTCGAGCAGCAGCGCTTCGAGGCGCGGACCGGTCGGCGCGGCGTACTTCAGCCCTTTGTCGACATAACGTTTGCCGTCCCGATCGACGAGGACCTCCATTCCGCCGAGACGACTGGCCACGCTCTTCAACTCGCCCGGCGACAACCCTTTCTGCGTCAAGTCGATGCTCTGTACCTTCATTCCACGCTCTTTGAACCAACGCTCGGCCTTGCGCGTGTCAGGGCACTTCTTTGTACCGAAAATCTGAATGATGGGGCTGTTCACAAGGCGGCAGCATAGCAGCACCAGCCATGACACCCATGTTAAAAATCCTCATCGCTGACTATCCGCCTGGACGACGCACGACCACTCCGTCAGCATAAGCAGCGGTCTGCTCGTAGCGCCATTGCGGCAACGTACGGAGGTTCTGCACCGACGCGCCGCGCAGGTTGCCCAGCGATAACGTCCAATCGTTTGCGCCGTGCTGGCGCAACGCAACAACGGGTGCATGAGGTTTGCACAGTCCAAGCGCTCCCTCGAAAAGGCGCGCGGCTTCCGGCAAATAGTCGGGAAGGTTGCTCAAATAAATGCCATCGAAAACGTTCTTTGGCGCGCTCCATGTATTGAACAACTCGTGCATGTCGCGATGAACCCAAGCGATGGCCCCCATCGAAGAACCATGCACCGCGGTATCCATGGATTCGTGTTGCGTCGCCCATAATGGATAAGCAGGCTCGTCGAGTTCACCTCGCAAACCCCACGACAAACACCGATTCTCTCGTAAAGGAACCTCGGTAAGTACCCGTATCCATTCATCTTCGATTCTGCCCAGGCCGCGAATCTTCGCCGCCTTGGCCCGCCGTATTCCACCAAGTGCGACCATGGGCGTTCCCAAAACCTTAAAAAGAGTTCGCCACCCAAGCCGCATTCGCAGATGGGCAACAAATACCTCACGCTCGTCGCGTGTCTTGGTTTCAAACAAGTTCGAAAGATCATCTTTGCCGATAATCGCAGGAATCATGAGCTTACGCATGACCCGCATCAATCGTTCGATCTTCGCCGATCCAATGGGCCCCCACGAAGTTTCGACGAGATTTCGCCAATCGTCGTGAAACGAATCGATCGATACAGGATGAATACCGAGGTCCTTTGCCCAGTTCGCCTCCATAACGTGCTCGAAACTAGACGAAACGATACGCTGGATCAGTTCTTGGCGCACGGATGGATCGTGAACGAGTTTGGCTCGAGGTACCAATCCAAGAAGCGCTCGTCGTTCATCGGCGACGAGACATCGCGCTTCCCATTTCAGTGCAGAGAGCGAAAGCTGGGCCTTCGACGTGTCGACGGCAACGACGTTCGCCCCCTGAAGCGCAAGATGCGTAACAAACTCGCCCGCGGATGCAATACAAAGATACGTCGGTACGGTCTTTTCGGAAGCGAACAGCGTACCCATGAACCGTTCGTCTTCCCAAACTTGTCCATACAAAAGATCACTAAAAATGCTCACGCTGCCATTGTCTCGATAAACTCAAAGAAGAAATTCCACGTGCTCGGACTTGGGCTCCGGCAACGGAAACTTGCCCGCTGCAAATGCACGATACGCACGCGTCACGAACAGGCAGGCAGTATCCGGCACGGACCAACTGAAATTCGATTTTTTGTAATGCCGCAAATTCTCTCCTTGACTGTCGAGAATCACTTTGTCTTGGTCGAGAATCTGTCTTGCAGCACGCTTGAAATAGGGCAAAACGATCGGTGTGATCGGGGGAAACTTGATCACGAATCGACTGAAGATCTTGGTCGTTTCATCATTGATGGGTGTACAGTGCGCGTGCGACTGAATGTGCAAATTTTTGCCAAAATAGTAGTTCACTCGCACGGTATGTGGCGCCAAATACTCGTCCGTGTGGCGCATGATTGCCCCGGATGGAGTCAGCAGTTTCACGACTGGATTGGTGAGGCCAGTTTCGCCAAACGTCTCGACAAAAACACCCTCGTTGGTGTCTCGAATCTCCGAGCGTACACGAGCGCTGGGTTTGCCACGAAAGCCGCCCGTATGGACGAAGTTGGTATGAGCACAATCGACGAAATTCTCCAACACGGGCAGCTGTGGACAATCGATTGTCGTCTCCATCGTATACAACACGTATCCCGGTCCATCAGCAACCGCTGGCGGTAAAAATTCCGGCGCGGGATCGGCCAACGTCACCCAGATGTCGCCTTGGTAAATACGCGCGGTATAGTTTGGCACTCGACGTGTACGCGTCCCGTCGATCTCGTTTTCGGTACTTTTGGCCCCAAACTCCGACAAACACGAAGGTTTGGCCACGCAAACCCCCTCGGCGTTGAATCGCCAACCGTGGTACGAACACTCGATCTCGCCATGTGCCACACGACCGCGTGACAAGCGCACATTTCGGTGCACACAACGGTCCTGCAATACAGCAATGCCTCCTCGCGCTCGAAAAAGCACGAGACGCTCGCCGAGCAGCTCCACGGCCAATGGCGACTCACCTAGTTCGTTTTCGCGCGCGACGATATACCAGGTGTTTTTCAGACTCATACGATTGTCCCCCAAACACCTGGCCAAACCGCCAAGAACGCGCCGTCGTCCAGGCTCACGATTCCGTCCCACGTTTGCGAAGCTTGTCCAGTGCTCCACTTATCGCCCGATCCACCATACGACCAATCCGCGTTTTTCGCACCGGTAAAGCAAGCTGACGCGCGACGAGGCGACTGCAAGTCAAGGCAATCTCGCGAGGGGTCATGAGCGCAATCCCAGCGAGTTCATTGCCCACGGTATGCCCAGGGTTTCGCTCCAAGTAAAATTCCAGCCACGGATTGCCCCTGAGGTGAGCGGGCGGCTCTTGAATTTCAGTGGCTACATGATAATCGGAAACCTCGACGACACCAGTTTTTGCGTTCCAATGTTCGGGGTAGCGACGTTCTCCAACAGCATTGAGAATCGCTTCATAAAAAGGCGGTGTCGCGCTAAATGGATTGGGATACGTCACTCGAAGGTTTGGCGCGACGCCCAAGAACGAACGAAAACCTTTGGTCAGATGCCACCACATAAAAGGCCGTGGCGAGTACGCGATCGACGCTTCGAGGGCAAGGTACATCGTCGCGAGCTGGATCCCGCGTTCGCCCCAATACTCGCGAGCTTTGACGGTATCTCCAACAAACATCACGCCGACCTCTTGGGATTGGCCGTCGATGTCCACCGAAACCGTAAAATCGACAAAAGTGCAGAATCCAACAAGACGGTCATTCTGTCGATCACGTAGAACACTGACCCATTTTTTCTCCCGAAAATCCCGGGCGAATTTCTCTCTGTGCACCCCTTCGTATTGGCTTTTGAAAAGCGCAAAAAGTTCGTCCAGCGCTTCCTCGGAAATGCTCTTGGCGTCCACGATGTCCACGTCAGCGCGACTCACCCTCTCGAGGAGCAGCCGAACCCAAAAAGGCGTTTCCCGCGTTGTGTATCTCTTGTTCATCGTCATTCCACTTCTTCGTAGATCCGCCATGCGCCAAAAACAAGGCGCAGTTCGTTACGCAGTTCCGCAACCCAAGTAGACAAAAACCGAGCCAAAACGAAATTGTCCGCGGCTCAAAGCAAAGAAAGGTCCACGAACGGAGTTCTCCACGGTGGTTCGTCAATGTTGTCCACCATGCCTTTGCGGCTTATGAAGACGACGTCTGTTCGTACGGTCTGAGCAAGGCGAATACCTGGTCGAAACGGCTGCAACGTGCTTGCGCCCGTAGGAACGACCAGAAGATGGGCCTTTTGCCGAACGGCGTCGTGCATGCAGGAAGCTGCAACATCACTGGCGCACAGATGGGGAAGAGCGAAAACGACTTCGCGCATCCGCCACCCTTCCGACGCTGGGCCAAGAGGAACGGAACCAATCAATGGAGACGCGGCGTTCCATGCCCGTCGAAATGGCTTGTACCAGCCTGGCTCGGGGTCGATGGAGATACGACGCATATCGCTGAGATCCCAAGTGGCAAAGGCAATTCCGGAGACCGTCGCGTCTACGTTGCGATAACACGTCAATGATGGAGTGTGGCCAAGCAGCGCAAAGAGCGAATCCACATCCCAAATAGGCCCGAGTGCCAGCTTTGCCATACGCTCGGCCAATGCTTCAGCATCCTTGCGGGAAGGCTCGAATGGCTCGAAACGCTCGATACCCATTTGTTTTTCGACGATGTTCCGAGCGGGAAACCACGTGGGAAGCCGAGCTGCGAGCCTCTTCGATGCGAACAACGCGCTGGTTTGGAATTGCGCAAGGACGTGGGCTTTGACAGCGTCGACATTGGCAAGTGCGCGCATCATTTTGTGATTGCCCTCGTTCGCAACGCCAAATGCGAATTCAGCGCCCCGCTCGAGCATAGCTTCGACCATGAATGCACCCAATGCGGGCAAGATACCTCTTCCCTGGTGTGATCGCCTCGTGCGCACATCGCCAAGGTAGACGCCTGTCGCTATTTTGGGCCCGTTCTGATACACCGTATGGCGTCCGATCGTCCCATGAATGTAGGAGACGATGTCTTTGCCATCTTCGGCGACGAAACCAACATGCTCTCCCAGCGGCGGATAAGCATTGTGGAAATTTTCGTTGCGCAAGAACACGGCCGGTAGATTGCTGCTCATGGGCGTTGTCCGCATGAGGTCGACCACGGTTGGCCAATCTTTCTCCGGCTCCATCCGTCGAAATCGAAGTCCCATTTTCACCTGATCCCCAACAGCGCGAACTGAGAGGGTGTTCAACAGAGCCTCACGCCCCTCAATTCTCTAATCCTAATCCTAATCCGGTGGGGTTTGGGGCGGCAGCCCCATCGTCAACTGGGTAGAGGGAAAATGTCGAAAGCGCGCAGCGCTTGTCGACATTTTTCCTGACTAGGGTTGAG
>JANORL010000201.1:0-2060 GCA_031415295.1 Polyangiaceae bacterium
GCGCCCGAAAAGCTTGGTCCGAGTGCGGCGGACCAAGTCATGGTTGGAATGGGCGACCGGGCGGTGGAAATAGCGCCCGAGCTGGCCATTGGTTTCCTACTCAGTTTCGTGGGAGCGCCAGCCGGCGGCCGAAGTTGCTCCTTGCCAAACTGTCAAGCTCCCATGACGGGCGAGCAGTTCGTGGACGAACTCAACCAAGCAAATCCGCTTTACGGATTGAGTATCGGCGTGATACAAGTCGACGAGGCGCACGAGAAAGGAGATTACGTCGGCGTTGGTCGCGCGGGAATGGATGTCCTGAGCATTGTGGTCATTACGGCCATTACGCTGAAGGCGGGCGGTGGCAAAGCGAAGGTCTCCACTGGTCCTGGAAAGTCAATAACCGCTCGCACTGCAACATCAGCGCAACGCAGCGCAGCGCTCGAACGAGCAAGGGGGCCAAATGGCATTGAAAGTTGTATATATTGCGATCAGCCACTCAAACGAAAGGCAGGTAATGGAAATTCGGTCGAAATTGACCATCGTCAACCATATGTAAAAGGGGGGCAGACGGTAGATACAAATCTAGAGGCCGCGTGCCGCACATGCAACCGCTCGAAAGGTAGCAAAGACTTGGGCAGTGAATGGATTCCTCCCAAGGAACGGTAAGATCATGGTTAACGTCAAGCAAACTCCGGAAAATTCACTATTCGTTCGCCGCATTCGTGAAGCATTGGTGGCGCACGCAGCATTCAACGGAATACTACACGTTAGCGTTTCAGATGAAATGAAATGGGAACAGACTAACGATGGGTACAAAGTACTCGTAAGATGGGCGTGCTGGAACCTCGAAAACAACGATGGGAACGTCACAGAGCCGGAGTTCGAGGTTCTTGGAGAAACGGCCACTCGTGAACGACTTGCGGCGGAACTGCCAGCAATCTTTCCGGAGATTACCGTCGTGATCGACGATGTTATTGATGTCTGATGCGATTGGGCGTTCAGGGCACCCGTCCGACGTTTCACCCGTACAACAAGTAAGAAGCAGGTACAACATGGGACATCAGTTCTACTTTTACCAGACGCCGAAAGATATCGCGGCCATGGAGCAACGTTTACGCAAGCGCACTGAGTTTGTGATTTTCACATATACGTCGCAATGCGCATCTCCGCACGTTGTCGAATCGCTGATTGCGGAAGAAAACGGTCGCCGCATTCTCAGTTACTATATTGCACGCCCGGAAGACATGGGCTCCATCGTCATGGACTATGTGCCGACGCTGGGATATTGGACTGTGGAAGTGTTGCCGTCACCCGTCATCGAATTAGGCACGTGTTTCTTTGATGGCACGATCTTGCGTACCGATCGCGCATATTACGTCGATGGCTTCTATGGACCTGACGATCAGTGGATGATGAAGAGCGAAGAATTTCGCAAATGGGCCAAGATGATTCTAGCGACAGCGAAGAAAACGTTGAAACGATTGGATCCGAATTCCAAGGTTGTCACTTACATCGGCGAAGACGCTGCCGCTTGGCACGCCGCGGGCGGGAAGCTCGTGCGGCAGTAAAGCGCATTTACTCTAAGCGCTTTACGCTACGTGCCGGATCCATTACATCCACACGCCGTCAAAAGCGCGGGCGCGAAACAATTCGTGCACGACGCTGTCGGCAATCAAATCGAGCGACTAAACGAATCGATTACGTACACGGATTGGGATTTGCCGCCGCAATACATTCCGAAAGGCGCAGGTATACCCACGACGTTTGAATACTCGGGCACGGGTCAACGCGTGCGCCGTATTCGTGGCGAATCGGAAACGATTTACCTCGGCGACCTGTACGAGCAAGAGACAAATGGCAATACCGTCACGAATCGATTCTACGTGCACAACGACGAACGCGTGGTGGCGATTGTCGAACGTGCTGCATCCGGCGAACTTCAGCGCTCACCAAAACGGACCCACTTCTGCTCACCAAAACGGACCCACCTTGCGATTTCGAATTGGCGCGCGCCAACAGCCCCACGCCGACTCGCGGATCCCCTAACCTGTCCGTATCACTGAACCTTTTTCTTCATT
>JANORL010000202.1:0-23288 GCA_031415295.1 Polyangiaceae bacterium
CGGAGCAGCCGGCTCGTCTTTTGGGCTTTGCCCAAAAGACTTAAAGAGCCGCCTGCGAGCCCCCCATCGTGACTGGCCTCGCGCAGCGCGTGTCCCACACGCGCGAAGCGAGCGTTCAAATCCAGGCTCGGATTCAAACGGAACGGTGTCCTAGCTCGTGGGCAACGGCGCCCTTGCAAAGCCAAGCGCCTTGGCTTGCGCTTGTCCGGTGTCTTTGCGGCGCCACAAGACGGCGTCGAGCACGTAGTGGGTGCTTTGCGGAAGTGCCAAAAGCGGCACGATGAATGCGCGTGCTGTCGGACCGAGCAACGATTCACCGCGCCAAGCAGCTCCGAAAAGCGATGGCCGGTCATGCCAAACCAAACGATCCCAAAGTAACTCTTCGGCGAACGCGAGCACCAAGAGCGTCGCGGCGAATGCGACGACACCGAGCGACGCGATGCGAGCCACAAGCGTTCCGGGTTTTTCACGCCCACGCGCGCGCGTGTACACCCACAAAAGAGCCATGTACGGAAGCCCGTGCACAAGCACGTTCGTTACGGTGAACTGAAAATCCGAGTTTGTCCAAACGATACCGACGTACCAAGTGATCACTGTCGTCGCAACGACGAGATGCTTCCCATACGCGATGGTTTGTTTCTTGAAACCTTGCCACACAGCACGAACGACGTACGCAAGGATCAACGTTGCCCAGATGATTTGCGCAGGCAACACGAGTGCTTCGAGCCACGGAAGCGTGACGAAGTCTCCTTCGACAAACCATCGAAACGTGCGTGGCAACGAGGCGTGCCAGTAGAGCAACGGAAAGCCCGTTGCCGCGTAGATCGTCGCATCGTCGAGTAGCCTTCCGGCGCGTGACCTATCGCCGACTCGAGCGCGATAAATCGCCACCCATCCAACTTGTTGCCGTACGAAGTGCAGCACGGCGACGTACGCGAGCACGCGCCAGAACGTTAGTTCCGAAGCGAGGTGCAGGACAAACCCAACAGCCCAACAAGCGAGCGGAAGTGCGATGTAAAGCGTGCGGCGTTTGGCGAGTTCGTCGCGGTCGAAGTAGGTTCGAAAAAGCGTTGCATGTACGTGTGCAACATCGACCGCGAGCACGAACGCGAACCATCCCCAGGTGGGCATCGCGCCCGCATCACTGAGCAGTGGAGACAGCGCCGAGAGGAGCAGCGCGAGTGCCGCAGAGCCTCCGAAAATAGCGAAGTCTGCACGAGCTCCCCAGATGTAGGGACCGTTCACGAGACGACGTGACGCCAACCGTTGCGCCGAGAGCTAGCCATGAATCGCGGCCGCGATGATCCACGAAAGACCGAGGAGCACCGATCCGATCACGATCGCCAGCGCGGTGTTTTGATCGTCTTCGATCTCTTTGCGGATCGAGAACGGCGTCACCTTCACAATGATGAGGAACGCAACGGCAAACACGATTAGGCCGATTCCCACGAATATCGTCGCGGAAATCGCGTTCTTGAGCAAAATCGAAAGATCGATCATCGAGGCTCTCCCGAGGCCCCAATGGGGGCGCACGTTGCAGCGTACGCCAGTCGAGCGGTCCAAAGAAAGAGCTATGCACTTTTGACGTTTGCTTCTTTGGCGGCGCGCCGTGCGTCCGAATACAAACGTTCTCCGCGTCGTAACGATCCTCCAAGTACGGCGACGTTGGGCTTGCGAAGAGAAGAGCGGCAGTTTATTCCCGATTGCACCATGCCCGTTGCTCTCAATGGAAACGTCGAAATTCACTATGATGTGCTCGGGACTGCGGGTCCCGTGGTGCTGTTCGTATCGGGATTGGGCATGCGCGGCGAACAATGGACGCCGCTTTCTCGAGCGCTCGTGGGGAGGGGATTTCGCGCGATACAATTCGACAATCGCGATATTGGGCGTTCGTCGATCATGGCGGGGATCGATTATTCGGTTGCGGACATGGCCACCGATACGTTTGCGGTGCTCGACCACGCGGGCGTGGACAAGGTGTGCGTGGTTGGCATTTCAATGGGCGGGATGATCACGCAAGAGATGCTTTTGCAGCGTCCGGAAAGGTTTTCCCGCGCGGTGCTCATGGCGACTTGGGCGGGAGGGCAAACGATGACGTTACCTGAATCGCGGATCGTCGAAATGCTCGTACCCCGCATGGACCCGAACGATGCGGTGGCGGTCGAAGCGCATCTGCGTAAGCTTTATGCTGCCATTACGGCTCCGGGGTTTGCTGAAAAAAACGCGCACCTGATCGATATGGTGGTATCGTTTGCCTTGGAGCAAAGGGTGTCTCCAGAAGCGATATCGCGACAACTTCGAGCGCTTGGGCGATTTTCTGTTTGGGATCGTTTGCTTGACATGACGGTTCCGACGTTCGTGGTGCACGGCGAAGCTGATTCGTTGATACCTTATGAAAACGGTGTGCAGCTTTCTGGCCGCATTCCGCGAGCGCAACTACGATCGCTGCCGGGCGTAGGGCATTTGATACCTTTGGAAGCGCCTCTCGAAACGTTTGGTGCCATTACTGATTTTTTCAGCTGACGACCACGTTTGTCTGGTTAAAGGCTCTTTTTTCGCCGGACTTCGCTTGGTTGCTGTTTCTTTTTCGCGCGGCTGATGTTGGCGCGCGCCGTGCATGATGAGCGCTTATGGTAGACACGCGAACGAGTGGATTGTCGGGACTCACCTGGGCTGCCATGATCATCGTGATCGTTGGAGCGATCAACTGGGCCCTTGTAGGATTGTTCCAATGGAACCTGGTGGCTGCAATGTTCGGCCAATTGACGACGATCACGCGAATCGTTTACGTGATCGTGGGAGCGGCGGGGCTCTACCTCATTTTCCTTTCGCCACGACTCGTTCAAAGCACGAGGCTGTAAAGGGAAGAGCTGGCTTGTTTGTTGAAACGCTCTTGACGCCGGGCCAAATATCGGGGCGAAACGAGTGCGGAGGTGATCCGCATGCATTACGGTACCGGTTCAACGGTTCACAGACGGCGAGAAAACGTGCGCAGATGCGTGGCGAAAGTCGCATGTGCGCTCGCCTGGTGCGGTTCGTCAGCGTTGTTTGTCGTGACTGCTCACGCTGACGAACCCATTTCGCTACGCACGACGTGGTCTGGTTCCGTCGATTTTTTCGCGACCGGTGCGCCGATGGCCATTGATGGGCCCGATGCGGACACCAATGTCGACACGGTGGCGCAACCAGCAACGGTGACGGTTTCAGCGGCAGGCATTCCAGCCGGCTCGAAAATCGTGCAAGCTTTTGTGTATTGGGCGGGCACGATTGGCAACACGGATTGCGTGGCGCCCGTCAAGTTCGACAACAACGTCGATTTTACGCCGCCAGGGGCGATCATGCCCATGAGTATCGTGGCGGATACGTGTTATTGCTCCACCGCGGATGCGACATCGTACGACGTGCAGGTTTGTCGCAGCGACGTGACGTCCTTCCTTGTCGGTCCCATTGCTGGCAATTACACGGTAGATAAATTTGCGGCGTCGATTGGTAATGGAGCCACCGACAGCGCATCGTTTTCAATCGTTCTCGTTTATCAAAACACCATGTTGCCGCCGCGCGACATTGCATTGTACGACGGCGTCGAAGGATTGTCGAGCCAAACGAAAGCGACGTCGACATTTTCACTCGGCGGCATTCGCGTCGACACGCCAGCCCAAGGGGACTTGACGTGGTACACGATTGAAGGCGATATTGGCGGGGGTTCTCCTGGGGCCGAACAAGTGATCGTGACCGGAAACCCCGGTGGAGCGTCGTTGATTTTGTCCGACGCCCTCAATCCTGCGAACAACCCCATGAATCGCACCATCAATACGACAACGCCGGCGCAAACGGGGACCGTAGGTGTCGATATCGATCGTTTCGACATCTCCGGAGCGCTCACTGCAGGCGATACGAGCGTCGATATGCTTTATAGCGCCAATACTGACAAGTGGTGGATTGCGTACAACATTGTCGGTATTAATGTTTTTGAACCCGTTTTTGGTGTCGGGTCAAATAAGACGGGCGTCTTGCGTATCGATGCCGATGGCAATGGCGTGCCGAGCGTTGGGGATACGCTTCGGTATACCATCCATTTGAAAAATACGGGCACCGATGCGGGCGGGGTCAACGTCCTCGATTCCATTCCGCTCCAAGCGGCGTCGTGGTCGGTTGTCGATGCCGGTGGCGGAACCAATGCATCGAATGCGAATCAACTCGACGTGCAGAATGTTTTTGCCATTGTGCAAGGATCGGCGGACGTTGTTTTTGATATGGTCATTGCCGACGTTCCAGATCAAACGGTCATCTCCAATGTGGCTATGTTCGACGCCACGCCTGATGGTGACCAAGGCACGCTCGAAGCGGCCGATTTTATCGTGCGACGCGACGGTGACAAAGACGGAGTATGGGACAACGACGACAATTGTCCCAATGCTCCGAATACCAATCAAGGGGATAGCGATCAGGACGGGCTCGGCGACGTGTGCGATTCATGCCCAGATGATCCCCTCAATGATGTCGACAGTGATGGCGCCTGCGCTGACGAGGACAATTGTCCCGTCGATGCGAATTCGGATCAGGTAGATTCGGATAACGACACGTTGGGCGATGTTTGCGATACGTGCCCGCTCGATGCGCAGAACGATGCAGACAACGATGGCCTTTGCGGCGATGTCGACAATTGTCCCACGGTGGCCAACGCGGGGCAAGAAGACACCGACAAGGATGGAATCGGCAATACGTGCGATATGTGCCTCGATGTCGACGCCGATACGGCGTGCGACGATGTCGACAATTGCCTCGGGGTTGCGAATCCTGGACAAACCGATACGGATGGCGACGGGACGGGCGATGCCTGTGACGATTGCGCTGGAATCGACGATGACGCGGATGGCGTGTGCGACGCGTCGGACAATTGTCGCGGCCAAGAAAATTCGGACCAACTCGACGACGATGGTGATGGTCGCGGAAACGTGTGCGACTCGTGTCCCGACGACGCGAACGACGATATCGACAAGGATGGCGTTTGCGGTGATGTGGACAATTGCCCGGCGTACGCAAACCCCAACCAAGCCGATACGGACGAAGATGGGATCGGGGACGCTTGTGACGCGGCGCCAGACGTTCCCCCACCCGTGGTGACCGAAGAAGCAGGTTGTGAATGTCGGTTCACGGGCGCGGGGCATTCGTCGTCGGGAATTGGCGCATTCATCGCGCTTTTGGCGGCGTGTGTGACACGCCGTTTTCGGCGTTCCGCGTAACGTCTAGATCGGACAATCTACGTCCGATCTGAGCAACGAATTTTTACCTATTCGAAACGAATCGTGCGTGTAGGACAATCAATGTCCGGTCCGCAATTGTTTTTCCTGGCGGGTTCGCCCATTCCGAGGCATCGTCGGATTCGTGGTCGTTCCGGGCGCTACTTGCCGAGGCGCAGTAGGTCGGGACGACCGACGGGAAAACCCGGATAAATTCCCCTCTTTACCTCTTCAACGGCGTAAAGGACGCCGATTGGCTGCGATGAATGCAGCCGAGAAAAATACCACCATGCCCCGACGTTCCACCCCCGAACCGTTTGCTCTCCAAGTTGGCGCTCGTATTCGCGAACTCCGCGCCGAACGCGGCATGTCTCTCGGCGCGCTTGCCGATGCGAGTGCATTGTCCAAAGGCCATCTTTCGAGTGTCGAGCATGGTCTCGCCGCGATCACCATTCATACGATTGCCCGTTTGGCCGAAGGTTTCGAGGTTTCTCCGATGTATTTGCTGACGTTCGCCAAAGAAGACGAACGCGCCCACACCGCGGAATTGATTCGCAATTTGCCCGTCGCGCAAGTTCGCAAACTCCGTCGGCAAATCCAGGCGCAAGTCGGCTCGCGTCGCTGAACTCTGCGGCAAACCTCAAAATTTACCTCTCACGAAAGCCGAATGGCCCTCCAGCCATTCGGCTTTCGACTATTTTGTCGTCTGATTTTTAACGCTTTCAGAGCAGACAATCAATGTCCTATGTGAAATCGTTTTCCCTAGCGCAGACGATTACATCATGCATCTATGACAATCAATGTCAGCCCACCCTGACGATTTCGTTCGCCGGTTCGTCCAAAGCGATGCATAGTGGTTGACGTGATCGTTGCCGAGCCGAACCGGGTGCACGAGGTGGGCTTGGCGATCAGCAAATCAACGAATCGAAAAAGATACTCCAATGGCCATTGAAAGAGGCCGTCGGCGCCCCAAAAAGGCAAGCCGAAAAGGATACGACCATGCCGCGACGTTCCACTCCCGACGCTTTTGCTCTCCAAGTTGGCACTCGCATTCGCGAACTTCGCCATGAACAAGGTTTGTCCCTCGCTGCTCTCGCCGACGCGAGCGCGTTGTCGAAAGGTCACCTTTCCAGCGTCGAACACGGTCTTGCTGCCATTACGATTCACACGATCGCTCGTTTGGCCGTAGGCTTCGGCGTGCCGCCGCTCTATTTACTCACGTTCTCCAAAGAAGACGAACGCGCACACGTCGCAGAACTCCTGCGGTTCTTGTCCGCGGGCGACGTCAAGAAATTCCGCAAGCAATTACAGGCGCAAGTCGGAAAACGCTAATCATTACGCTTGAAGAACGCGTAACGACCCTTTCACGACGCCATACCCGCCCTCCGTCCGGAGGGCGCGGTATACGTCCATAACGTCGATTTCCCCCGCCCATAATCGACGGTATGTCGAGACAATCGTTTCGACCTCTTTGGCGGTTTCCCGCACCAGCTCAATTCGAAAACGTTGCACGCCACAACGCGTCGCCGTTTTCAAGACACTCGCCGCGCTTTGAGCCGCCGCGTGAAATACCGTATTGCGACACCCCACGTCCGCTTCGACCGGATGAATCATCCCCGCTCGATCCTTCAATGAAATCTTGTGCTTTTCGCACGGCCTCCCACAATCGCGATGATCCTTGCCCGATGATAACAATGCGGCAATGACGCAATGCTCCATATGAAACAGCGGCATGGGATGATGCACGACCACTTCGGCAAATGGTCCAAAAGCTGAATCGAGCAATCGTTCGAGCTGCGCGGCATCCAAATCAAAAGACGGCGTAAAAACGCTGACCCCCCGAGACAACACTTCCGCCGCACTCAATCGATTCGTCACGTTCAGCGAAAAATCTGCAATGCGCATTGCCTTGGACGATCCGCCGTCCCGAAGTGCTCCGAGCCCTCGGACGAGCACCACGTCAGGCTCGAGCGATGCGAGATACCGATCGATTTTTTCTTCGCCTGGTTTGCGAATACGTGGCGGAGCCACGCCAATGTTCACATTGGGAAACGTCGCCCGGAGCGATCGAACAGCCGCTCCCGTTCCGACGAGTTCGAGAAAATCCAAATACACGCCATCCGCCCCTGCGTTCACCGCCGCTTCGGCTTGTTCGAGCGTTCGGCACAAAACGAAAAGACCTTTCGGCGGCAGTGGTTGTGCGGGTGGCGCAGCTTGATCGATCAACGATTTCCACGAGACGTTGGTCACGGCAAACGATCGAGCTGCGTTTGCGGCAATCGCCACCGCGATGGCTCGACGCGCACGGTTGATCGACGACGGCGGAATCATCGCACCAGGTGGAAGATCGATCTCCACGTCACCCAGCTCGAACGGCGTATCCCCGAGTCGACCGAGTTTGTCACGCAAGACATCGAGGATCGGCGCCCCACGTGAAGCCTCCGTGATGGGCGCGTCGCCGACGACAGAACACGAAGGGCCCGCGTCGATTCGCGCATGAAACTGCGGCATTTCGCCCAGCCGGCCCGTCACGCGTATGTGAAGCCGAGTGCGTTTGGGCGATCGTTCGACCTCGGTCAGCGTTGCTTTTTCGCGCGACGGATCGTTTGTCCTCCAAATATTTCGTTCAGGTTCGGCAAGACCAACGTTCGTATCGGGACCGAACCACAGCAGCACTTCGTCGTTCGCGTCGGCATGTGGAACGTCTTGCCCATCGCGCACGATGGTCCACACGCGCCCCCCCACTTCATCCTTGCTTGCGCGCCCTCCTTCGACGAGCAAGCCATCACCGCGGCTGATCGACCGAGACAAACGCGCGAACAAGTAGTCGCGTCCACGCACGCGTACCAGACCGATGAGGCTTCCGACAAGCAGTCCGCGATGATCGCACGCACGACCTTCGACGAGCCGCTGATGATCCACACCAGTGAAAAATCCTGGTCCACCGCCGCGGGAAAACGCTTGTTGCGCAGCATCGCGATATGTCGAAACAGCGTTCGTTTCTTGCGCGAGCGCTGCGCGATAAAGACGCGTCGTTGCGGCGACGTACTCGGGCCCCTTCAAGCGCCCTTCGATCTTGATCGACGCCACGCCGAGGTCTTTCAATTGCGTAACAACGTCGGCGGCATCGAGGTCTTGAGGCGACAGAAGATACGCGCGATCACCCACGTCACGGACCTCGCCATCGACGACGAGATCATACGGAAGACGGCACGCTTGCGCGCATGCGCCGCGGTTTGCACTACGCCCGCCGATCGCTTCGCTCGTCAAACATTGTCCCGAGTACGCGATGCACAGCGCTCCGTGCACGAAAACTTCCAGCGCCATGTCCGTCGAGCGGCGGATCGTTTCGATGTCTTGGAGCGACAGTTCGCGGGCGAGAATCACGCGTTCTGCGCCGAGTTCGCGGGCCATTTCGACCGCCCCAGCATCGGTGCACGTCATCTGTGTCGATGCATGGATCGCCAACTCCGGAGCGATAGCTTTGACCATTTTGGCAACGGCAAAGTCTTGCACGATCACCGCGTCCACACCGGCTTGCGCGCACGTGCGAATGGCACGTTCGACACTTTCGAGTTCGTCGTCGAACACCAAGGTGTTTAGTGTGACGTACCCTTTTACCCCATGATCGTGCAAGAGAGTCATGGTTTGTCCGAGCGCATCAGCGTCGAAATTCGTGGCTCGAGCCCGTGCACTAAAATCTTTGAGCCCAAAATAAACGGCGTCGGCACCGGCGGCAATTGCGGCACGCATGGCGGCTTCGTCACCGGCGGGGGCGAGAATTTCGGGCATACGCGGGGCGCTCGTTGGATGCATGGGCGCACCGTATAACGCGGGCGTGTTCAGGTCGCCATGGTCGAAAAAATGGATTGTCATGGTCGAACAATTGTCGTGCGACACCAACGAGATCGTGGACAAAGACGGAAGGCAAAGCCTCCATGGTCAACATCGGCTACCGTCCGCGCATGGCCGCTCTTCCTGCCGAAGTCGCTTTGTCACGAGGGATCATCGA
The DNA here is from genome assembly GCA_031415295.1 of Polyangiaceae bacterium. Taxonomy (GTDB): domain Bacteria; phylum Myxococcota_A; class Polyangia; order Polyangiales; family Polyangiaceae; genus Polyangium. The sequence goes on from JANORL010000202.1 coordinate 9,253, forward strand.
CGACATCGATCACGCGATCATCGAGCTTCTTGCTCGCCGTCGAGCGGTTGTGAAGGGAATTTTCGCCAAGAAAAAAACGCTTGGTTTGCCGCTCGTCGACCCCGGACGTGAGTCCGAACTCGTCCATGACCGTTGTGCCTACGGACGATCCCTCGGTGTTTCACCGGAGTTCGTCGAAGTCATTTTTCGTCAGGTTTTGGAAGACAGTCATTCGATTGATGCGGGCGCGTAATATGTTCAGGCGTTGCGGCGGAACACTATTCTGCTGTCCAACACTGCCATTTGTGCGCTGACGGAGTGGCCGAGCCGCCTACGTCCAAGATGATACGAGTCGACATTCTCGTATCGCCGACGCAGCGGTCGTCGGTTAGAGTACCCGTCGTGGATGGGGACGTCTTTGGTATCGTTGGTTCGACTCAAGCCGGATTTTTCCGGGTCGATCGAGTCGTTGCCGAAGGCGGATTTGGCGTCGTTTATCAGGCATTTCACACGGCTTTTCGCGCTCCGGTCGCGTTGAAATGTTTGAAAGTGCCCGAGACGATGAGGGTCGAGGACCGGAATCAGTTTCTCGAAAGATTTCGTGAAGAAGGCGAGATGCTTTTTCGGCTTTCTTCAGCGAGTCCCGCGGTCGTGCGCCCTTTGCACGTGGATGCGTTGACCCTCGATGGTGGTCGGTTCGTTCCGTTCTTGGCGCTCGAGTGGCTCGAGGGCGAACCTTTCGACCTTATTATTCATCGTCGAAACAAGCAGGGGAAAGCGCCATTAAGCATCAAGTCGCTGGTGCCATTTTTGCAACCAATCGCGCATGCGCTGGCGCAGGCGCATACGATTACGACGCCGGATGGGCAAGTATCGATCATTCATCGCGATATCAAGCCCGATAACATTTTCGTCGTTCGAGCGCATGGGCGGGAAAGCGTGCGAATTTTGGATTTTGGAATTGCTCGCGTGAAGAGTGCGGCATCTCTTCATGCCGGCCAGTCGACATTAGGTTCAGGATTCGATGCGTTTACCCCTCGTTATGCGGCTCCCGAGCAATGGTTACCGAAACGATTTGGACAAACTGGACCGTGGACGGACGTCTGGGGTTTGGCGCTAACGATGGTGGAAGCGCTTACGGGTGAACCTCCGATTGGTGGAAATGACGACATCGCCACCATGATGGGCATTGCCCTCGATCCGGCATTTCGACCGACACCGCGTCTGCTGGGAGCCGAGGTACCGGATGGCGTCGAGCAGGCATTTCTGCGGGCACTCGCCGTGGATCCGCGGGAACGGACAAACAATATCGAAGTATTTTGGACCGAATTGGAAATGGCGCTCGAGATGCCGTTGTCATTTCAAGTCGCTGCGCGGCCGGTTCTTTCTTCGGCGATATCGATTCCGCCTGCCCCGATGTCCCGCAGTTTGGCCGAAACGCAACTGGCAAACGACGCGGCTTCTTCCGATCAGGGACTGCGTTCCATTCGTCTTACGCCTAATGAACGATTGAGCCCATTGCCTCTGGGTCGTATCAACGTAACTCCGAATGAGCGAATTAGCACATCGGTGCCCATTCGTATCAATGTAACGTCAAACGAACGTATCAGTTCGTCGCCGCCGGCGCGTATCAGTTCGTCGCCGCCGGCGCGTATCAGTTCGTCGCCGCCGGTGCGTATCAGTTCGTCGCCGCCGGTGCGTATCAATGTACCGCCAAATGAACGTATCAGTTCGTCGCCGCCAACGCTTGTCAATGCACCGCCAAGCGAACGTATCAGTCCGTCGCCGCCAGTGAGCGCGCCGATCCAACCGGTGTTGATGGATGTCGACGCGAATGCGAGAACTACCGCACCGCCACCGCCAGCGGAACAGACGCACAGCAAGTCATATCGCCCGCAAGTGCCTCCGCCGCTTCAAATCGCACCCGAATCGCAGCGGGGTGTGGATTTTGCGGATATTTGGGCACGAGTGCGTTCGCCCGCACAATTGATGTTGTTGCCGCTCGCGATTATCGTAGCCGAGCTGTATTTCCCGAGCATGACAAAGAGCGCGCTCGATTCGTTTGGTGTACGCCCGATGTGGGCGGCGGCAGTCATGGCGACGGCTGCGTTGTCGTGGGCTTGTGTTCGGCTTTTTTTTGGACGGTGATTTTCCTTTCGACACCATAATGAATCGTCCACGGTTTGCGCTCTTGATCGCTCGGGACGGGACAAGTCCCAGCATTCGTGCTAGCGACGTGGTTCGATGAATTCGCTGCTCGAAGATGTTCGCAAAGCCTGTCCGCCTGGTCTCTATAATCAAGGGGTGAATCTCGCCCGTGATGGCGCGGTCGTCGTTGAAGACGAGACGCCATCGGAAGTGACTTTGCGTATCCGTGCCCCGGGGATTACCGTTGCGCCAACGGTCGTGCTTTTCGTCAAAGATGGCGAATGGGGTTGCGATTGTGGGTCAAAATTCGACCCCTGCCAGCATGTGGCTGCCGCCGCGATTTTCGTGTCGCAGGAGTCGACCCCAAGCGCTGCGCCAGTAAAGAAAAAGAAGGCATCGAAATCAGCAAGCGAGGCCAAAGACGACAAACCGTCGAAAGAGGCCGTGGCGAAGCTTGGTTATCAATTTAGCCGCAAAGCTGGCACGTTGTTTATCGAACGCGTCATCGTATTTGCGAATGGTTCCGTAGAACCATTCAAAGGATCGCTGGCGACGCGCGTGACCAAGGGCGACTTACCATTCTTGCCGACGCACGAGGATCTCTCGATTGACCGCATGGTGATTACTTTCAAAGGCAGTGTCGTTCCGGTGCCTCGTGTCCGTGAACTTTTCGCTCTGCTCGAAACATCGAAATCGATTTCGTTGGAAGGTAAGAACCTTCGAGTGTCCAAGGAAGCGGTCATTCCGACGAGCGCCGTGTTGGATGGCCCAGAGGGTGGCGTACACGTACGAGTCGAGAAAGATCCCGCCGTCGACTCGGTCATCGTGCGTGGCGTGGCGCGTTGTGGCGATGTTCTTCGACCGCTCGGAGATACCACGCTTCCCGGTGAATCATGGGAGCGATTGCCGCTCGAACGGGTGGTGGGACGTGAGCAGCTTGCTCACTTCGTGATGAAAATCCTGCCGGATCTCGAAAAACAAACGCGTTTGACGGTCGTGACGAAACGATTACCCGGCGTTGGTAAGAAAACACCTCCGCGTATCGAAATGGAATTGTTCCAAGACAAACATGCATTGTCCGTCTTGCCACGGCTCGTGTATGGCAGGCCGATTGAAGCGCGTGTCGATGGTCATTCGCTCGTGCACATCCAAGGGCCCATACCGGTGCGGAACGAGGTAGAAGAGCGACGTCTGGCGACCAAATTGCGGGACGAACTCAATATGGTGTTTGGTCGGCGTGTCCATTTCGACGGCGACGCTGCATTACGTTTCGTAAACAAATTAAAAGATTTCCGGGCTGGCGACCAAGGGGAAACCTTTGAAGAAATGTTCGGCCACCGGGTGCTCTCTGCGAAATTCGACGTGCAGGGTAATTCGTTTAACGTCACGTTCGAGTGCGACCTCGAAGATGGCGATGGCGGTGTGGCGCGCAAGGCGTCGGGCGATTCCATCATTCGAGCTTGGAAGGATGGGCTCGATATCGTTCCGCTCGAAGGCGGAGGGTATGCGCCGCTGCCTTCGGACTGGCTGGACAAATATGGCGAGCGGGTAGCGGATCTTTTGGCGGCGCGCGCCGAAACCGATGATCAATCGATTCCTCCGGCGCTTTTGCCGACGCTCGCGAAACTATGCCATGAAATCGATGCACCGACGCCGCCTGGTTTGTCGATGCTGCTCCCGTTACTCGATGGTTTTTCCGGGATACCCGAAGCGCCCTTGCCCGACGGATTACAAGCTACCCTGCGTCCGTATCAGATTCGCGGCGTAGATTGGTTGTCTTTCGTGCGGAACACGGGTCTCGGGTGCATTCTCGCCGATGACATGGGGTTGGGTAAAACCCTGCAAGCCTTGTGCGCCATTCGCGGCCGAACGATCGTCATTTGTCCCAAAACGGTGCTGTTTAACTGGGAAGCCGAAATTCGCAAATTCCGGCCGAATTTGACCACTGCGCTGTACCACGGACCCAAACGAACCCTGGATCCATCCGTCGACGTCACGCTCACGACGTATTCGATGTTGCGGATGGACGTGGACATCTTGTCGAACATCGAATGGGACTCCATTGTCCTCGACGAAGCCCAATCCATCAAAAACCCCGATAGCCAAGTGACGAAGGCAGCATTTACGTTGCGGGGTCATTTCAAGCTGTCGCTCAGCGGTACACCTGTGGAGAATCGTCTGGACGAACTTTGGAGTCAGATGCATTTTGCCAATCGGGGTCTTCTCGGAGGCCGCGGTGATTTTCGCGAACGGTATGCATTGCCCGTCGAAGGTGGAGATATCGAAGTATCAAAACGATTGCGCGAAAAAATTCGCCCCTTCGTTTTACGGCGTATGAAACGCGAAGTCGCGCCCGAATTGCCGCCGCGCACCGAACGTGTGCTCACCGTGGAACTCGATGAAAACGAACGAGCTGTGTACGATTCCGTGCGTGCAGCGACGCTACCGGAAGTCGTAAAACGTTTGACGGAAGGGGGCAACGTGATCTTGGCATTGGAAGCGTTGCTCCGCATGCGCCAAGCTTGTTGCCATGCGTCGTTGGTTCCAGGACAAACTGCTCAAGGGTCGTCCAAAATCGAAGCACTTGTGGAAGCGTTGTCGGATGCGGCGGCGGGCGGTCACAAGGCGCTTGTTTTCTCGCAATGGACGTCGCTGTTGGATTTGGTCGAACCGCACTTGAAGACTGCCGGCATTACGTGGAATCGTCTGGATGGGTCCACCGTCGATCGCGGCAGCGTGGTAAATGAATTTCAATCCGATGGAGGCCCTTCGGTCATGCTCCTGTCCCTCAAGGCCGGTGGCGTGGGTCTAAACTTGACGGCAGCCGATCACGTATTTTTGCTCGATCCGTGGTGGAACCCGGCGGTCGAAGATCAAGCGGCAGACCGAACGCATCGTATCGGTCAAGACAAACCAGTTTTCGTGTATCGCCTCGTGGCAAAAGATACCGTCGAAGAACGCATTCTCATCTTGCAAGAAAAGAAACGAGCCGTCGCGGATGCAGCGCTCGGTGAAGCAGGTCGGGCCACGAGTATTACGCGAGAGGATTTGATGGCTTTGTTTTCGTGAGATTCGTCGTGGACGAACGTTTTCACGAAAATGCCAAGGAAATTCGTTCGTCGATAACCCGACAGGAATGTTATCCGGCGCAATTTCGTGCCGCATTGATGAACGTGCCGGCTATCGAACGCGACATGTGGGTCGATGCCGTGTTCGGTTTGGAAGAACTGCCCGAAGACAGTTCCGAATTGCCGAAGGGATGCGTGCCGTATCTTCCGTGTGCGATCGATGTGTTGTTACGTATCGCAGACTTGGTCCCGGTGCGCGCGACGGACGTTCTTGTCGATATCGGTGCGGGCCTTGGACGAGCAGCCGTCTTGATGCATCTGTTGACGGGCGCTTCGGCGATAGGCATCGAAGTTCAATTGGGGCACGTTGCCGTAGCGCGTGAACTCGTGAATCGATTGCACCTTTCGCGCGTGACGTTTGTCGCCGGTGATGCGGGGCAGGTCGCGCCCGATTTTGCCGCGGGATCGGTGTTTTTCTTGTATTGCCCATTCAGCGGAGAACGGTTGGTAACGCTGCTCGGACACATCGAGGCCATTGCCCGTACCCGCGAGGTTTACGTTTGCGCTGTGGATTTACCATTGCCACCGTGCGAGTGGCTGGAGCGAGTCGGGCCCGAGGCTGGGGATTTGGGCGTTTATCGGAGCCAAGCGTTTTCGATGGAAGAGTTACGCCTTCGGCCTCAATGACCGATCGACCCCGCCCAACCTATCTGCCGCATTCTCCGGCCAGCCATCATAATATCCACCCCAGCGACGTCCATTAAATAGTCGATAAGCAGTGGCGTACATCACCCGCAGCACGGACGGCACACCAACGACCAACAAATACAATGGACCGAAGGTTCGCGATTGCACCGAATGCCCCCATTCGTGATCGCGATTCTCGAGCCCTACAGGAACGATCGCGCTGTCGTGTTTCGTGTGAAAAACGAATATTCCTAGCGATACCGCGCCATCACTATTTATTTCGACAACAAACCTTCCGTCGACCCGCTCGATTCCGCAAATGTTCCCCATAGCGCGATGCACGACGAGGGTGATGATGCCCAACACGTTTTGCGGAAATTCCCAAATACATGCAATGATCGTCACGCTTTTCACGGAATATCGACCGTAATCTTCGTTTGTTTCGGATAGACAAACGTCGTTTCGTATTCGGTAAGCGTCAGGTCTTCTTCGTAGACGCGAATCGTAACCTTGTATTCGCCCGCGTCGCCATCTTGTTTCCGTACGCAACTCGAAAAACACCCCGTTCCAGCATTCGCCGCGACGCATCCTTCTTGGGCGGCATCGACCGACACATACACGAGCCCATCCCACGTAAATGATTGCGACGTATCCGGCGCGAAAGGCATGAGCCCCACGTCCGTGCAATTCGAACTGCAACTCGCAGGGGCCGTATTGCACAAAAGCACTCCAGGATTTGCCGGAGCATATCCAAACGTCGGCGACAGCAGATGAAACGGAGAATCGCATTTCGTGGCGTAGAACCTTGGTGTCATCGCCGCGTTGTGAATGACGAACTCGACCGATTTCGCCTGGCCCGAAATATTATGGTCGCACGCCGTCTTCGGAGGAGGATCGTCGCTGCAACCGGCAATGGAGCTGAATGCAGCAGACGCGATCACGGCGAGGAAAGTTTTGGTGTGCATCGCTGTTTCCAGGACAATCTGTTTTGATTCGAACGCGAAGCGGACGAATCAATGAAGGTCCAGGCCTCTGCCTGGTCCGGGTCCAGGGGCGGACAGCCCCTGGTCGGGTCCAAGGCGAAGCCCCTGGTACCTTCTTTAGCGAGTGATTCGCGGGGCGCCGCTGTCGTCGAGTGCTTCTTTGACGTCCTCGTTGTCGCTCTCGGCTTCTTCTTGGGCGTCTCGGTGCGGAGTTGGTTCGCTATCATTACCTAACGCGGCGTCGGCGAGCGCCCAAAGGGATGCGGGAACGCTTGGATCTTGTTCGGCTTTTACCGGTTTTGAAAGAAAGATACCCGCGGGTCGGTTTGTCGTGGCTGCGGTCTTGGGGCGCGGTGAAGTTTGTCCCGGTGCGGGTTTCGCGGCTTTGGGTTCTGTTGCGACACGCTTTGGGGGCGTGCGCATTCCTGGTCGTTGTTTCCCTTTTTTGCTCAATCGCGCTTTGCTGGGAGCATTTTTCGCATACTCGACGCAAGTCTTGCGCATCGATGACGGACACGAAATGCGCACATGGAAGTGGTCGTCATGCGGCAATCCTCCTGTCGGCTGCATCATGACGAGTGCTGCGCGCACGTAAAGCGCATGCGCCACTCCGCGTGAACGGGCATGAGCCAGCAACGCGTGTTTGAGCGGTTCCGCGACAAATACGTGACTCACGCGAGCGTCACGATCCAGCAGCAAATTTTGCAAAAATAGCCAATTTTTTGCCACGTCGAAACGCGCGCCGCCAATGTCTTCGGCCGCGAGTTTGTCGTCGATCTTCACGAACGTCGATCGTGTCAAAGGTTTTCCCTGGCCATCGACGACGTAAAACCCAAGGTCGGCATCTCGGCCGCTTTCGTGCGAGTGATGTCGCGCGAGTTCTCCGCCATTACGTCGCGACAAATCGCCTACGTTGAGCACTGCGCCGGGGTACTTCTTGGTGACTGCTTTGGCCGCATGATCGATCGCATGCACGAGCGCGGGCAAACCCCATCGAGTATCCACGGAAGAATGCATCGGTGCACCACGAAGGTGCGGCTTCGCCACGTCGAGGTGAATGCCGCCTTCGAGACGTCCAGCATTGGGCGGACCGACCGATTCCGCACGGACAGGGGGAGCGGCGGGTCTGACAATGGACGCGGTTCTCGTGGGTTTTGCCGTTCGTCCAGGACGAGTTGCCGTGGACGGTTCCGTTTTGGCACGTCGACGCGTGGGTTGTGGTTTCGGGGCGCTCGCACGAGCTACAGGGGCGGGTGGGGAAGCTTCCGCCGCCTGCAAGGGCAAGCCGAGCAGCGCCAGGGTGAAGGTGAGGGCGAGGAATCGAACCGGGCTTCGCACGAACACGGAGATACGCGGTCCGGATTGGTGGGGCCAAATTTCAGGATCGATCTATTCATTCGCTCTGGCTACCCGCGCGTGGCTCTGGTAGCACTCGGCCCGTATGAACAAGGTCTACCAGAGCGCCCTTGATGCATGTCGGGACATCCCGGATGGCGCGACGATCCTTGCGGGTGGGTTTGGCCTCTGTGGCATCCCTGAAAATTGCATCGCTGCGTTGCGGCAACTCGGCACCAAAGACATCGTGGTCGTGTCGAACAACTGCGGCGTCGATGACTTCGGCTTGGGCATTTTGCTCAGGAACAAACAGATTCGAAAGATGATCTCGTCGTACGTCGGTGAGAACAAAGAGTTCGAGCGTCAGTATTTGACGGGGGAACTCGAAGTGGAACTGACGCCTCAAGGGACGCTTGCCGAACGCATTCGAGCGGGAGGCGCGGGCATTCCAGCGTTTTACACGCCAACCGGGGCTCATACGGCGGTGAGTGAAGGTGGTATGCCTGTTCTTTATAACTCGGACGGGACCATCAAGAAGTATTCGGACAAGAAAGAAGTCCGCACGTTCGATGGTCGCGATTACGTGCTCGAACCAGCCATTCGTGGTGATTTTGCCATTGTGAAGGCGTGGAAAGCGGATCGTAGCGGGAATCTCGTGTATCGGCGCACGGCGCGTAACTTCAACCCGATGATGGCGACGGCGGCGAAAATCACGATTGCCGAAGTGGAAGAAATCGTCGAAACGGGAACGCTCGATCCAGACACGATTCACACGCCGGGCATTTACGTGCATCGATTGGTGCGCGGCGAAAATTACGAAAAACGTATCGAGCGTCGGACGGTACGAAAACCAGCCGGGGCGGCGGTTTAAGGAGTCATCATGGGCCTTTCGCGAGAGCAGATTGCACACCGCGCGGCAGCCGAGCTTCGAGACGGATTTTACGTCAATCTCGGCATTGGTATGCCTACGCTTGTGGCGAACTACATTCCGGCGGGAATGAACGTCGTTTTGCAGAGTGAAAATGGGCTACTCGGTATTGGGCCTTGGCCCGAAGCCGGGTTGGAAGACGCCGATCTGATCAATGCCGGTAAAGAAACGGTGACGATGGTTTCGGGTGCGGCGACGTTTTCGAGCGCCGAGAGTTTCGAGATGATTCGCGGGGGTCATATCGACTTGGCCATTCTTGGAGCGCTCGAGGTTTCCGAAAAAGGGGACCTGGCCAATTGGATGGTTCCCGGCAAAATGGTCAAGGGTATGGGCGGTGCGATGGATTTGGTCGCGTCGGCGCGGCGAGTCGTCGTCATTATGGATCACGCGGACAAGAAGGGGGCACCGAAGATCTTGAAAGACTGCGGTTTGCCGCTCACGGGGCGTGGTGTCGTGCATCGTATCATTACGGATCTGGCGGTTATCGACGTGATGCCCGAGGGGCTTGTGTTGCGCGAACTTTGTCCAGGAGTTTCGGCGCGCGAAGTACAACAGAAGACCGAACCGTCATTGCTCATTCCCCACGACATCAAAGAAATCGACCTTGGTGCATGACGATGGGTTGGCCGGAAAAGACGCCGCCGAGTGCGCACGAGAAACGTACCATTGGCGCGGGTGTATTTCGGCGATGTGAAGGGTGCGCCGAAACGATCACTGCGGATGACTTTGCTGCAAACTATGAGGTTTGTCCGCGGTGCGGCCATCACCACAAGCTTGCTGCTGCTGGTTTTCGCGAATTGATTTGTGACGACGGGCAAATCGATGCTTGGGACGAACACCTCGAACCTGGCGACCCGCTTCATTTCAGTGACGGGCGTACGTACAAGGAACGAGTTGCGGTTTCGCAAAAGAAAACCGGTGTGCGTGAAGCGATTGAAATCGGTCGCGCACTCTTGAATGGTCGTCCCATTGCTTACGGCGCGTTCGTGTTCGCGTTCATGGGCGGCAGCATGGGATCGGTCGTCGGGGAAAAAATCACGCGGCTTTTTGAACGCGCGACCGATGAAGAATTACCTGTCGTATTGCTTTCGGCGTCGGGCGGAGCGCGCATGCAAGAAGGCATTTTGTCGCTGATGCAAATGGCCAAAAGCGTTTCGGCGCTCGAACGATTTCGTCAGCGCAAGTTGCCATTTTTCTCCGTGCTTTTGCATCCGACGACGGGTGGCGTCGCGGCCAGTTTTGCCTTTTTAGGCGATGTCAACTTGGCCGAGCCGAAGGCGCTCATTGGTTTCGCCGGACCTCGTGTCATTGAAAACACGATTCGACAAACGTTGCCACCGGGATTTCAGCGTGCCGAGTTTTTGCTCGAACACGGAATGATCGATATCATCGTTTCTCGTTTGGAAATGAAACAATCGATCGGCCTTTTGCTCGAACATTTGCGAAATGGAACGCAACTTCGCCGGGAAAGGGTTCCGGCCGCTCGTTCGTCGTCCCCAAAACGATGACGTCTGCACGCCTGCTCCCTTTTTTGGAAGCCTTGCCCCAACGTGCGCGGTTCGGCATGGTGCTCGGTCTCGACCGCATGCTCGATTCATTGTCGAAGCTGGGCGATCCACATTTGGCGGTACGGTTTATCCACATTGCCGGGACGAACGGCAAAGGGTCGACGAGCGCCATGGTGGAATCGATTCTGCGCGCCGCGGGTCTGCGCACAGGATTGTATACGTCGCCGCATCTTTGCCGGTTGGCCGAACGTGTGCGCATCGATGGCCAACCCGTCGAGGATGACCTTTTTGCGGAAGCATTGGAACGGGTCATGGTGGTGGCGCCCGACAATGCGACATTTTTTGAAATTTTGACCTTGGCCGCGTTTGTCGTGTTTCAACTCGCGGGTGTTGAAGTTGGGGTGCTCGAGGTTGGGCTTGGCGGACGTTTGGACGCGACAAACGTTGTACGAAAACCTCTGGCGACAGCGATTACATCGATTGCATTCGATCACACGGCTATTCTCGGTTCGACACTCGATGCCATTACGCGAGAAAAGGCAGGTATTTTTAAAGCTGGTGTTCCTGTCGTGCTTGGGCCACTTGATCCAACGGCGCGGATGGCGGCTCTCGAAATGGCAGAAAATATTGGCGCATCCCCATTGATCGAGGTGGGCGAAGGTGACGGGCGAATTCGGGTGATTGCGGATACGGACGAGGTTGAATTCGTTTTGCCTTCGGGGTTGCGTGTACAATCGCGTTTGTCGCTTTCGGGGGCGCATCAAATGGCGAATGCAGCCGTGGCAGTAGGTTTGTCTGAAATTGCAGCCACGACGTTTCCGCAGATTTTGCCAGCCATTGGAAAAGGTTTGTCCGCAGCTACGTGGCCGGGGCGCCTCGAACATTTTGAGCGTGATGGAAAGCTGGTGCTTCTCGATTGCGCACACAATCCACACGGCGTGGAAGGGCTCGTCGCGTACGTGCTTGCTCGCGGGTGGTCGTCAGATCGTATCGTGCTTGTGTTTGGCGCGTTGGCGGATAAGGCGTGGACCTTGATGCTCGATAGGTTGGGGCCTTTGGCGGAGCGTCGACTGTATACGCAGCCGAAAGGGCGAGCGCCCGCATCGTTATCGGAGATGGCCGATCGGTTTGTGGGGGAAACGGTGAATGAACCGCGGCAAGCGATTTACCGAGCGCTCGAATTGGCGCAGTCGGGTGATATCGTTCTTGTGGCGGGTTCGATTTTTTTGGTGGGTGAAGTGCGTGCCGAGCTACTTGGGCTCGAGTGCGATCCGATCGTGGCGTTGTAAGAAAAATAAATAATTGCGTGCCGATTCAATCGCGTAGTGCGCAATTCCTGTCGGAATTGACGCCCTGGGAAGTGTTGATATCTCGGCACCTACGGCACCCCTAACTCCGCCGTCCAAGCACGGCATCGAGGGTTTTCATCGGGCGTTGCGAGCGTTGTGATGCTAGGGAGGATGGCGGAAGCGTACATCGTACGCTGAGCAATTCCGACCGAAGCATCAAAACGCATAGCAGCCTGATGAACTCCCTCGCAAACAGCGGGGCCCTCTGCTGCGCCGAGAAATCAAGCCTTCCACAGGGCTCGCGTCATTGCAATTTTGTACGCGTTGACATGCGCCTCGTCTTGCGCATACCATCGATTCTCGGGAGGGCTTCTTATGCTGAGCGCGATTCGATGGTTCGTCCGCCAGTGGGGCTTTGCAATGCTCGTTCTCGCGTGCGCGCTTTTGCCCGCATGCACATGCAGCGAGACGAGTCCAGCGCCAAAAATACGCGGAATTCTCGCCTGCAAAACACCAAAAGCCGTTCACGGGGCGCCTCCGCTCGACGTAAAAGAAATCGTTCCTGGCGTTATGCCCGTGTCGTTCTCACCAATGGATTCGGGGGAGGTAAGTGTATCCATTCCAATCGCCGTTTCGCCTGGGCGTGACGCTCCCGATGTACGCGTATCGTACTCGAGTTCCGCGGGTGAAAGTATACTTGGCGCTGGGTTCTCGTTGAATGCTGCGTCGGCCATCACGCGTTGTCCCAAAACAATGGCGCTCGATCAGGAGCAACGCGCCGTTGTATACGACGCCAACGATTCTTGGTGTTTCGATGGCCAACGTTTGGTCGAGGTCTCGCGAAAGGGTCAAGAGGTCGAGTATCGGACGTTTCCTGACAACAACATAAAAATCATGGGGCATGTCCTCGAGAATGGGCCAGCATATTTCGAGGTGTGGTTGCCTTCGGGAGATCGTATCGATTTCGGGAAAACCCCGGAGACACGTCCGATGGCTGCCACCGGCGTACCCCGCGCGTGGCTCGCGGGCGAAAAACGCGATGCGCGCGGCAATGCGACCCAGTACGATTGGTGTTTTGCCGAAGACGAAAGCGGGTACACGGCCGAGTACGCTTTGACATCGATACGGTATTCCGCTTTTCAAGGCGTCGAGCCTGATCGAGCCGTCGTTTTCGATTACGCCCTACGTGACGACGTGTTGACGACGTATTCACGCGGAATGGCGCTTCAACATTCGTTGCAACTACGATTGGTGCAATCGTTTGGGCCGGACCAGCAGCTTGCGTATCGTCACGAGTTCGCGTATGCGCCGAGCGAATCGACGGGACGCACGCTGCTCCAATCGGTGCAGCAATGCGGCGCGGATGGAGCGTGTCTGGCGCCAACGCGGTTCCATTATGCGAAAATTGAAACGGGCTTCGACGAGGTCGTAACAAACATCGACGCGCCGTCGTCGGACAAAGCCAGCCCGATGTTTTTCGATGTGAATCACGATGGCCTTTCCGATTATGTCGTTGGTGATTCCACGCCAGCGTCAACGCCATCGAATCCGATCACGGAATGGCGTATCGCCAAGAATACGGGAAACGGTTTTGCTGCCGAAAAGGTCGCGCTGCTTCAAGCAGGATTGTTCGTGCCAGATCCCGGCGGGCCGAGTGATCCGACATTAGTACAACCCGAACTCGGGACGGCCATCGATGTCACGGGTGACGCGAACACCGACCTGTTGCTGCACAACGTCGCGAGTGACCGGGCGAATTATTTCGCGTTGGTATCGAGGCCCAATGGCACATTCGAGGAGATCGATACCAACATACCACGGCCGTTTCCTTTGGGACCGTCGCCCAAAGGATTGCGCAATTCCGTTGCGTCGACCCATTTGTTGGACGCGACGGGCGATCAAATGGCGGATCTGGTCGAATGCAATGACCACGGCGATACGCTAGACACGGCACTTTTGCCAACGTGGAAATTGCACGTGTGGCAGCTTGGGGGATTCGATCCGAAAGGCGAGTTTATCGAAACGTTATGGGGCATTCCGTGTGGCGTTGAAGTGTTTACCGTTGACGCAAATCGTGATTCGTTAACGGATTTGATTGTACCGGGCTTCTT
>JANORL010000203.1:0-16930 GCA_031415295.1 Polyangiaceae bacterium
GCCGCCGCTCGGCCTTCGCGAAATGGCTGACCGATCCCCGGCACCCGCTGCCGCGATGCATGTTCGAACTGTCCCAGAAGTACGGCCACCTGTTTCCGGTCGGGCGCTGAAGAGGCTTGGAAACAAGTCAATTCGCGACGACTCGTCGCGTGGATCGTCTTCTGGGCGGTCGCGCTCGTCATCGTTGCGACTCAAGTTCTCGGGCAACCGATCCAGTTCATCGTGCTCGGGATCGTGCTCGCTTCGGTGTTTGTCTTGATCAACGGTATCTCACTAGGCATCTCGGATTCGAACCCGATATCGAGTGCGTTCGTGATTTCCGTACTGCTCATGTCGGGCTTTGGTTTGAAGGATCCACGCATCGGTCTCATGGCGGCGAGCATCTTGCTCGTGTCGTGTTCCGTCGGTGGTGACATGCAGCAGGATCGATCGACAGGTTGGCGTCTTGGGACAAACCGTACGGTGCAGTTTCGTTATCAGACGATTGGCATCGTGATGGGGTCCGTCCTGTCCGTCGTCTTGGCCAAGACATTCATGCAGGCGTACCCCGTGCTTCAGATCAACTCGTTTGCGAATCAAAATGCGGCCGTGGGTAAATGGCAAAGCGCGATGACCTACAAGTTTGTCGGGGCACTGTCCAACATGCAGGACTTGCCAGCGCACAACATCAAGGCGTTGGCGATTGGTTTGACCATCGGCATTGTAACGACCGTCCTGCGCAAAATCGTCAACGGCAATCAGCGGTATCGGACGTATGTCAAGGGGTCGCGCAAAGGATTTGTCGCCGGTTTCTGCGTCGACACGTTTCTGCTTCCGAGCCCCTATGCGTCGTCGTTCGGCGGGTTTGTCGAACTGCTGGTCACGTTCTGGTTTGCCCTGGGCGGCATGATGTCGTCGTTCTACAACACGATGCAAGGGCGCAAGTCCAAGGAAACCAAAGAACTGAAAAAAGGTTATCTGCCAGAAGACATGAGCACCATGTCCCTCGTGGGTGGTGGACTCATTGCGGGTGAAGCGCTCTTTGCGCTTTGCGTAGGCGTACTCGGCCTCGTGCAAAATGTGCTTCTCAAGCCCGAAGCACCGCCGGTTCCTCCTGCCAAGTGATCGTTTGTCCTCCCAAACCATGACTTCCGCGAACGTGAGCGAATCGTCTGAACCTGCGCGTGCCCCCACACGCGAGATTTTTGGTTGGGCGATGTTCGACTTTGCCAATTCGAGTTACACGACGGTGATCATCACGGTGGTTTTCAGCGTGATTTTCCCAAAGATCATCGTCGGAGACGCCCCGGAATACCGGCACGGCAATTTGCTCTGGAGCGTCGCACTCAGCATCAGTTACGGAATTGTTGTGCTCACCGCGCCTTTCTTGGGTGCGGTGATGGACTATCGAGCGGCGAAAAAGCGGTTTCTCTTTGCGAGTTATCTGCTCACGGTGTTCGCGACGGCGTCGCTTTGGTTGGCAACACCTGGTCGAGTCGGTTTGGCGATGGCGCTGCTCATTGCGTCGAACTATGGGTTTGCCGTTGGCGAATCATTTGCTGCGGCGTTTTTGCCCGATCTTGGTCCAAAAAAAGATTTGGGTCGTATTTCCGGATATGCCTGGGGCATCGGGTATGTCGGGGGACTTTTTAGCACGGCCATTGTCGTGTTTACCGTCGGCGAACAAACCGTCGAGAACCTCGAGCGGCTCCGGTGGATCGGTCCGATGACTGCGGGATTTTTCTTCTTGGCAGCGATTCCGACGTTTTTGTTTTTGCGCGAAAAGGGACTCCCGCGTGAACTTCCCGCAGGTGAAACGTTGGCGCACGTGGGAATGACGCGATTGCGACGTACGGCCGGGGAATTGAAAGATTTTCGCGACCTCGTATGGTTTCTTGGCGGACTCTTTTTCGCCACGGCGGGCCTTTCGATCGTCATTAGTTTTGCATTCATTTATGGCGATCAAGTCATTCACTGGAAACCGCAGACGCAACTGTTCATGTTCGTCCTCACGAACCTATCCGCGGCGTTTGGCGCGGTACTGTTTGGCGCGATTCAAGATCGCTGGGGCAATTTGCGAACGTATCGTTTGACGCTCGTCGTATGGATTTTGGCGGTCTTGTGTATTTACCAGACGCCAACGATTGCTCGCTTGATGACGGGCATCACAGGCAAACCATGGGCGAGTGAAGACGTATATTTGTTTGTCGGAACGCTCGCGGGGTTGTGTTTGGGGGCGACGCAATCGGCAGGACGAACCATTGTGGCTATTTTCGCGCCGGAGTCGAAGTCGGGCGAGATTTTTGGTTTTTGGGGCGTAACTGGTAAATTAGCATCGATGTTCGGGCTGTTGTCATTGGGACTATTGCAAAGAGCGTTGGGGCTCGAACGAGCGATTCTGGTGTGTGCCCTGTTTTTCCTGGTCGCATGGGTGATCAGCTTGAACGTGAACGAAACGCGGGGTGCGGCCATAGCGAAGGCCCACGAAGGCGAGTAGTCGAGTTTGACCGGGCACGCGTTCGGCGAATTTTTCCCTTGCACCCACCTCGGCCCTCGTGGTACCATCACTTCATGGTTGCGCTGGATTTGCTCGTTCCCTCGCGAAATCCCTCGCGAAAGACAAACCTCAAGCGAAAGACTGTCCAGCGAGCGGCGCCTGTCGCCCGAACAGTGCTTGCAACTCGATTGGAGGTCACTGATTTGCCGGACCCGCGGGCAGGGCGGAAGCTTATCGACCAGCCAATGACCATCCAGCAGTGGGCGGACATGGATGAAGACGAACCTGGGGAGTTCGTCGATGGTTACGTCGTCGAGGATGAAGTGCCGGATCTTTCTCATGAACGTGTTGTTGCTTGGTTGCTGCGTGTGCTTGGAAATTGGGGCAAACCGAGGATGGCTCTGGCGTTTGGCTCAGAACTCAAGTTTGCCATAACCGAACAGCGCGGTCGTAAGCCGGATGTGTCCATGTACCCACCAGGTATGCGCCTCAAGCGCGCAAATCTCGTGCGCGTCCCGCCTATGCTCATGGTGGAGGTGCTTACGCCGACTCCGCGTGACGTTCGACGTGATCGAATCGACAAAATGGCTGAATATGCGCATTTCGGAGTTCGATCATATTGGATTGTGGACCACGACAAACGATCCATTGAATGTTATGAACTTTCGAGAGACGGTCGAGTTTTTCGTTCTGCAACTGCGTTTGGTGGGCAGCTCGAAGTCCCCAACTTCGAAGGCCTCATTCTTGACCTCGACGATTTGTGGAGTGAACTCGACCTCGTAGAAGACGACGACGAAGACGAAAGTAACGAACCGTAAGAGCGTGTTGAACAGGCGTAGCGAGCGGTGTGATGCTAGGGAGGACGACGGAAGCGTACATCGACACCTGAGTAAGTCCGACCGACGCATCGCACCGCGCAGCAGCATGTTCAACACGCTCTCGAACGTTTGCTCTTGCGTGGCGCTCAAATCGAGTAAGCTCGCGGCGCGATGAGTGAAGACGCCGCCCCGAAGAAACCGCGAAAAGTCAAGCGAACCAAACCCGAAGAAGTCACGGAAACTCCGCTGATCGTAGGGCAGATCGAACGAACCGCCGACGTCTCGAACCTGACCCAACATGCCTGGATCGCTGGCGTCATCGGTTCGATCTCCGTGCTCGCGTTGGGCTTCATCGGATCGCGGATGAATGTGCTCGACAAGGGTTGGGGGTTGCCGTTCGACAGCACTCCGCCCAAAACCTCGTCGGCTCTCTTCGCGCTCGTTGTCGTTGCCGCGGTCATGTTCGTCGTGGAACTCGTCGTGCGGCTCCGGGTCGAAAAGGGCCACGTCATTGCGATACCCGATGAAATTCGCGAAAAGCGATATGGCGATTTCGTCAGTCGCTGCATTAAGATCTACATTGCCGATCTGCTTCTGATTTCGCTTTTCTGGTGGTTCTTCCATACGGCTGGTGAATACGCATTCAAGCGGTCGACAGCAGGCGGGTATTATCAAGCTTGGTTCATGCTCATGGAGCCGATTTTTTGGCTCTATGTCGTCGGGGGTTTGCCCTATATTCTGCTTACACGAGCTTTGCAGCACGATCCCAAGGCGGATCGCAAGGCACCTGCGTTTGTCGTGTTCAAAGCATTGCGCCGAATCGAAGCGTGGTTCACCAAAAAGGATGCCTCCAAGCTGGAGCCATTCGATCAATTCGACAAAACTGCTATTCTCGGGTTATTCGTCAAGGCGTTTTTCGTTCCGCTGATGACGGTCTTTTTCGTCGATCAATTCACGAGCCTCGTCAAAAACTATAGTTTCGTAACGGTGCTCCTTACAGAGGGCACGCGTAAGCCTACCGTTCGTGAAAGTTACGATTGCGCGTTGTCGGTCATTTTTGCCGTAGACGTAGGTTTGGCGTGGGCAGGATACGTATTATCGTCGCGCTGGATCAAGAATGGAATGGTTTCGGTGGAGCCTACGGTGCTGGGATGGCTCGTAGCGCTCTTGTGTTATCCGCCGTTTAACCGTAATCCTGGGCTTTATTTCCAAAACCCCGGAGAACACGCGTTTCTGGCGCTTACATTCAAACCGGCCATCATTCTCCTCGCGAGCTGCTCCATTGCAAGCTTTGCGGTGTATACGGCATCGACTGTCGTATTTGGGCTGCACTTCTCGAACTTGACGCACCGAGGAATCATTCAAACCGGACCGTATTCCGTCGTGCGACATCCCGCATACGCATCGAAAAACTTTTCATGGTGGTGCGTCATGTTTCCTTATGCGGTTTACCAAGGAATCGCCCAGCCTTCATGGGATTCGCTACAGTCTCTCGTGATAAACTTCGTCGGGCTCTTGTCGCTCAGTGGCTTGTATTATTTGCGAGCCATCACCGAAGAGCGTCACTTGTCGAAGGATCCCGAATACCAAGATTACATGAAGCGTGTGCCCTACCGCTTCATTCCCGGCCTGGTGTAGGGTAGTCGCCTAACTACTGCTTCTTCGCCGTGATGCGGCTGCGCACGATACGCAGCGCTTCGCTTGAAACGTCAATACGCGAAATCGCCACGTCTCGCAGTGATGGCGTCGTCGCGCGTTTGACCACGAGTCGCTCCATAAGTGATTGCAGCGACATGTCCGTCACGCTCGTTGTAATCGATTGCCAACCGTCCACGACCGCTTTGGCACACGGTTCCTTGTAACCAGCTTTTTCCGGTTTGCAAATGAGCACGATGCAATGCGAAAAATGCTCGATACACGCGCGATGCATCGCAGTATCGTCCGTCGTTTCACCATTCGGCAAGACGAGTGGAATCGGCGTGAGCGTGCTCGTCCTATCGGATGTGTAAAAAACGAGCGCGATGGGATTGTGTGACAATCGGCCCTTTAGCCATTTGAATGGACCGAGCGCCGCTTGTTGATCGTCGGGGGTTGGTCGCAATGTGACGAATGCGCCTCCTTCGCCTGGTTTGTCGGGGCGGCCGAGGATAAGTTGGAATGCTTTCGTCGACGTAGGCATGACGGGTAAGATCGCCGGTTGCGACATACGACTGCGACCTCGTAGGAGCGCCATCGTATCGAATTGCGGAGCCGTAACCGAGTTGCTGGGCGCTGTTTCGGATTTGTCGTCGCTGTCGTTGCTGTCGTTGGAAGGCGCATTCGAGATCACTTCGAGCGATACATCCACGCCAAACTCTGCAACTTCTGCCGCGTGCGATTCCGCTTTGGTGCCTATGGCGCTCGCTTCTTCAACGAGACCTCCAGGCACGTCGCCATGCGGTGGTACACGCGCCCCATTACGGATGCCATCCTCGGCGAGCGGTCCATATTTGCCAGCGCGCATTCCGTCGTCCGCGACGGAACCCAGTTTGCTCCCACTGCGCATTCCGTCGTCTGCGAGCGATCCCACGCGACTTGCTCCGCGCGCTGCATCATCGCTGAGCGCAGCCCCGCCCTTTATTGCAACGCGTCCGCAATCATCGGCGGTACGTGCGAACAAGGCGCCAATGCCTGCGAGCGCGATCGCGATATGCCCACCAAACGACTTTTTCTCGCGGCCTTCGTCGCTCATGAATGACGAGTGTATCGTGAGAAGACCTCTTTATGCAAGAGCGAACGTTTCGGTGTTGCTAAAGCGGTGTCGACACGAGCCTCGTCGAAAGAATCGATCGCGTCAACCGATGCGCCCTTCGACGCTCGGCAATGCTGTGGACGCGTATGTCTTGCCCACTTCCATACCTTCGGCGCGTGAGGCATCCATCACCACGTCGAATGTAGCAATTTTGTTCTTGTCGCCTTTGAACTCGTAATCCCACGAGCAAGAAATGAAGGGTGTCCAATGTAAACCGTGCCTCGTCGGACTCGTGTAACTCAATACTTCCTTCGGCCAGGGCAAACCATCCGTCACGTGAAAACCTTCGATTTCGTGCAATACGCGCAGCAAAACGCCTTCATATGGTTGCAGTGGAATGGGACCGTCGATGTATTCGACGCGTAATTTCGCGATGGCCACGGGTCCCGCGCCGCATCGGAAGAACTCCGCAAATTCGTCACGACTTCGTTTACGGTATCCAATCGAATTCATCACCGCAGTGGCTACTTTGTCGGTAATCGTTTCGAGGGAAGCGCACGTCTTTTCGATAAAGGCGATCTTCTCGTCCGAAGAAAGGCCTTTCGTTTGTTTCGTCATGCCTAACGCACGCAGCACCTTGTCCCGTATTTCCTCGGACCACGACGAAATAAGCGCCATACGCACCTTTTCAGCGGATCGCTGCTCCAGTGTTTCCACCGTCAATTCAAACGTCTTGCGTGCTGATACCGGCTTCGCGAGGCGATTCAATACGTCGTCCGTATCTGGATGGGTTTCCGAATATGCCCAGGTATGTGCAAATCCACCCGCGATGAGCTTTTCCACGAGTTCGGTAAACGAACTCCCTCGATGCTTGACGAAACCGTCATTATCCCAATGATGAAACGATGCGTTTTCTCCTTCACCCGTCATGATAAGGCCCCACGCGCCATCGTCCCCGAAAAAAAACAGCACGGTCGTGTCCGGGTCGACCTCACCTTCTTGGAAAAAATAGTTTGGAAATCGCTTGGCTACTTGCTGAGGTACTCGATAAATGTTGCGGAATGTATCGATTGTTTTGCGCCCGTCTTCCTCGAGTGCCACGAATTCGAGCCCGTGCCAACTGTCTGGATTATCTACGAATCCATAATGGAACTTCAACCCGTTCACAGCTTGATAAAACGCGTACATGTCCGCCGGCAGCTTGCTTTGCCACTTGTTAAGGCGCTTGCCGCTGGCGCGAGACGCGCTTTGCTGGTGCACGATGACGTCGCTGCGTTGGGAAATCTGGCCGATACGAACCAGAAGTCGTTGGGCAAGGGTCAGGTTGGACATGGTTGTGCCCCGATGGTATCAGAACTTTGGGGCGCGCGTCCATATTAGAGCACGAACAGTTGGTCCCCTCGCTCTCTTCTCCGGAAATCGCCGCAACAGCGCGTTGATCAGCGGAGGTTGATCTCGATGGTCTCGGGTTTGCCCGCTCGCACGATCCGCACATCGAGTTTGTCTGCGGTAAGCAGCCGACTGTACGCTTGCACGGCGATCAAAGGATCGCTCATGTCGAATCCGTTGATCTTTTGCAACTTGTCGCCATTGGCGAGTCCCAGCAAATCGAGCAGCGAGCTTTTTTTGATTCCGCTGAGTTTCATGCTCGCGCCATCCGCATCACGTGCAGGGATCACGCGTAAATTTCTAAAAAGCACGTCTTTTTTGTCCATGATCGCTTCGATGATGGTCCGATCGACGTCGTAACGATTCTCCGTAATGCGGATGATCTTGCTAGCAATGGCGGGCGGTACCAAAAGCGGTGGCTGATCAATGATCTCGTTGCCCTTTGGTGGCTTACCCGATATCGATGCGATTTCACGGCCGAGCTCGAGTTGACAGCGTCGTCCGCTTTTTACCATCCATACGCGATCCCAGGTCATTGCATAAACCGTCCGATCTCCCACACCATCCCCAATGCGACGAAGTGTCGCCCGTTCATGTCCAATCGCAATGGCCGCGAATGACCACGTCGGGTCCTCCGTTGTCGTGATCAGCAAAACTCGAGCTGCTTCACAAGCAGGATCAGCATAAGGATTTTCGTGATTCTGTTGCAAAGATTCGACCCGTGAATCGGGGCCTTCCGGGCTATCGAGAGGTCCCGTCACCGAATCGAAAACATTGCGTGACAAAATGGCGCTTCCATCAGCCTTTCGTTCCCTCCACGCCGTCATGTCTCGCACCTCCTCTTGCAAAGCACGTGGCGCCACCATAACGATATCGCCGATATTCGCCGCAAACAATTGCGCAAGGCCCCGCGCTTGCAAGTATGCGACAAGCGTTATCAACGCGGCCAAGATAGTCGGGAAAACTTGCTTCATTCGCGCGTCGACTCTCATGCGGAACGCTTCCAGCCAAAAACGTGCCACATGCCAAGCCGTGGAATTTCAAGCGGTGGCTTCACTCATTCCCCGCAATTGTGCCAAATTGACGCCGATCTGCATTGAGGTCTCCACCACGGTGCCAGCGTGACAATGAGCCAACTTCGTAGCGTGACATCGCCGTCGACGACGTCGCTCCGGACACATCGTTCAAAACATGACTTTTTCGTAACCAACGCTTGCGCCAAGATACTCTCGCGGTATCCTCGGGACATTCATGCCGACATTCGAAGAAATTTATGCCGCTCACGCCGACGATTACGATCGCCTTGTCGAGCGAGAAGACCATCAAAGCAACGTCATTGCGGCCATTCGCCAACTTCAGCCGCTCGATAATGCCGCTGTTGTCGAATTAGGTGCGGGAACTGGACGGATTACGCGTCAACTCGTGCCTTGGATCAAATCCATGCGCGCATTCGATGGCTCCGAGCATATGCTTGGCGTTGCCCGCAAGCATCTCGAGAAATCTGGTTTTACCAATTGGTCGCTCGAAGTGGCGGACAATGCCGCATTGCCAGTCGAAAATGCTAGCGTCGATCTGTCCATTGCCGGCTGGTCGCTCGGCCATCAAACCGCGTGGGCCGAAGATCGGTGGCGAGTGACGATTGGCGCAGCCGTCGATGAAATGCTGAGAGTGCTTCGTCCCGGCGGCACAGCCGCTATTCTCGAGACACTCGGCACTGGCGTCAGTGAACCTGCACCGCCCAATGAATCACTTGCCGCATATTACCAATGGCTGGAACAAGTACGCGGTTTTCAGAAAATATGGATTCGGACCGATTACAAGTTCGCCTCGATTGAAGAAGGCGTGGAATTGTTTCGATTCTTTTTCGGACAAACCCGCGCCCAGCGCGTACTCGATGCCGGTTCACCCATCGTGCCGGAATGCACTGGTATTTGGTATCACATCATTCCGTAATGCAAGAGCGGAAAGCACCCAATCCTGTTGCGGCCATGGTCATTTCGACATGCTTGCTGTTTAGGCTGGTCATCGACCCCGACGATCCGGTACGTTGAACCAATGACCCGCGGAAGTAAACGGCACGACGCGTCTCGTTCGTTCTC
Source organism: Polyangiaceae bacterium (assembly GCA_031415295.1). GTDB lineage: Bacteria > Myxococcota_A > Polyangia > Polyangiales > Polyangiaceae > Polyangium. The sequence continues at coordinate 9,514 of JANORL010000203.1, forward strand.
CTCGCTCACGATTCCGCGCATGTTGGTCGCGCTTCTCCTTGCGAACCTCGTCGCTGCGCCAGCAAACGCACAAACGAGCGCCAAAGGCAAGGGTAATACGGGGCAATTGGCGACGGAAGTTTTTGGCGAGGCGCAGAAACTATTCGATAAAGGCAAATACGCTGAAGCTCTTGTCGGATTTCGCCAGGCCTACAACGCATCGAACAGTCCGAATGCGCGCCTCATGGTCGGGAATTGTTTGATTGCGCTCGGCAAGAACAGCGAAGCTTATGCGGAAATGGCGGAGACGCTCAAAGATGCCACCGCGCGTGCAGACAAGGAACCCAAGTATGCCAAGACGCGCGATTCTGCGACGGCACAATTGACGCTGCTCGAAGGAAAAATCGGTAAAGTCGTTGTGCACATCGAAGAACGCGGCGCCGAAGTGACGGTCAATGGAATCCGCATTGCGCCCGACAAACTTGGTACGACGTTGGCCGTGGATCCGGGAACGGTAACGATTGCCGCGAAACACGTAGACGGGCGAACGGTTTTTCAGGAAAGAGTCGTCGCGCCGGGAAAAACCGAAACGGTCGATTTGGTGTTTCCATCCGAAACACCGTCAACCCAACTCGCGACGGATACGTCTATGGCACCGGCGAAGCCGAAAGACCACGCCGAGACTGCGACTGCTTCAAAGGGTGGTGGCGTTCGTGTCGCGGGCGGCGTGGTGCTGGGCTTAGGCGTGGCGGGAATGGCGCTTTTCGCAATTACGGGATTCATGGCCAAAAGCCGATTCACGACGCTCGAAACGGAATGCGGTGCCGTTCGTTGTACCGATGCGAAATATGCCGACGTCGTTGATAGTGGTAAAACCCTGACGACGGTCGCCAATGTGGGCCTCGGTGTCGGTGTCGGCGGCATCGTTGGGGGCGCATTGATGATGGCGTTGGGCGGCCCATCGAAGCCGGCTGCGCCCGGTGTTGCATTCAGTTTTTCGCCCAGTGGAGCCCATTTTCAATACCGAATGACTTTCTAGGAGGTTCGAATGGCTTTCTTCCTTTCGCTCGGCCAAACGTCGACCGGGCATAAACGTCGCTCGCTTTATTCGTCTGTGGTCACTGCTTCCGCGGTGTTGTTTGTCGGAGTTTTGGTGCAAGCGTGCACATTCGATTGGGACGCGTACGATCCTCGCCTTGATCCCGCCGCAGCCAGCTCGTCGAGCATTGCCGGTGTCGGTGGAATGACCAGCTCCAGTTCCAGCGGGTCTGGTTCCGCCGGCGGTGGCGGAATGAGCGGCAGCAGCTCGAGCAGTTCCAGCGCAATGGGTGGCGCGAGCTCCAGCAGTTCCGGTGAAATGGGTGGAGCCGGGGGAATGGGTGGCGCTGGGGGAATGGGTGGCGCTGGGGGAATGGGCGGCGCTCCAGGGCCTTGTGGCGGCATGTATTTGTTGGCGGAAAACTTCGAGCAAACGGTGGACACCAATTGGACCTGGGAGACCTATGCCGGTCCAGGAACGACGGTAACCCAAAATAATGGCCAATTGGTTTTGACGCTACCGTCGAATTCGATGACGTCGCACTACGCGATGCTTCAAAGCCGACGTACGTACGACCTGCGCGATTCTGAAGCCAGCGTTGAAGTGCTCGATGTGCCTAATCCTGCAACAGACGCACAAACATCGTTTATTGCGTTGTATGACGACAACAATAACGTGCGATTTCAATACGAACAAGGCATGCTTTATTGCGCGATGAAGAAAAATGGCGCCAACTCCATCAAGACTTCGTTCGCCTTTGACCCTGTGCAGCATCGTTATTGGCGTATGCGCGAGCAAGTCGGCACATTTTATTGGGAAACGTCTGCAAATAACATGACCTGGACCATTCGTAGTCAAACGCCGTCGAACACGTTGGCTCCCGTCAATTCGGTGTTTTACCTTCTCGATACGTACGAATCCGGCCCGCAAGTGAATGTCGGCGAGGCGCGGTACGACAACGTCAATGGTGGAGGCACGCCTATGGGGAATTATTGTCCCACCAGTTATTTGCAAGACAATTTCGACGATCCCGTCCGAGCGCAAGCGTGGGCTCGCGCAAATGAAGGCGACGGTTGTTCGCACATCGAAATGGGCGGCGAACTCATCATCATGCCGTCCACGAGCTCCAGTACGTATTGCGGTTACACGTCTGCGACATCGTACGATCTCACCGCGAATGCAGTGACCGTCGAAGCGACTCGCGTTTCCAATACTGCTGCGGACACGGCGACGTTCCTGAAACTCGAAAGCGAAAAGGGCGTACTGGCAATCGTGCAAGAAGGCAGTACCCTTTTCATGCGGTACCAAATCCCGGGGAATTTCTCAGATCTTGCGGCGAAACCGTACGATCCCGTGCTCCATCGTTGGTGGCGAATTCGTGAAAAAGGCGGAGTCACGTATTGGGAAACGTCCGCCAATGGAACGAATTGGACCATTGGTGCCCAGCAAATGAACCCCATGCCGGTCACGGCGTTCGACCTTCAGCTCGTTGTCGGCACGGGCAGCGTCGTGATGGATCCAGGCGAAGCCCACTTCGACCATTTTAACATCGGCCCTTGAGGGGGGTCAACGCATTGCTAGCACGATAGCAATGACGCCGGCGATGCTGGCGATGGCCACGAGGATGCCGAGAACCACCCATTTCCCGGACGAACCTTGTTCGGTTGTCGGTGTTGCGGGGGCAGCCAGGAGCGTTGCGCTCAACGAATCTGGCGTAAGGAGACTCTGGGCGGCAGTCCGCGCATTGACATCCGTATTCGCATCGATGGGGACGACTTTGCGCACTTGATCCGGCACGCCCATGAGCATGTTTGGACGCAATTTCGTGCCCTCGGGGAGAAGTTTTACCAATTCGGTAAGCAATTCAGCCGCATCGACGTATCGATTTTGGACGTCTTTTGCGCGTGCTTTATCGACGACGATGGCGAGGTTTTCCGGAACCCATGGAGCTTGCTGTCGTAACGGCACTGTTGGCGCATTGGACAACGTGTGCAGCAGTTGCGCGACCGATTTGACATTTGTATGCGGCGGCGATCCAGCCAGCAAAGCAAACAACGTCACGCCCATTGCATACACGTCACATCGTGCATCGACGTGTTTGGCCCCTTTGATTTGTTCCGGCGACATGAACAGCGGTGTTCCAATGACTTGTCCTGTTTGCGTCATTGGCGCCGCGGGCATCGTCATACTTCCGGCCATCGATCCCGATTCACGAATCTTTGCAATGCCAAAATCGAGCACTTTTACTATTATTTCGTCGTCGACGTGCGCAAGAAAAATGTTGTCGGGTTTGATGTCTCGATGCACCACGCCCGCTGCATGTGCCGCCGCCAGCCCCGCGCATGCTTGTGCAACGATGCGTAATGCCACATTAGGCTCGACCGCCCCGAGGCGTGTTATGAGGGCACTCAGATTCTCGCCCTCCATCAGTTCCATGACGTGAAACGGCACGTTGGTATCAGGATCTCGCGCCAGTTCGTACACCGTCACGACATTTGGAGAATCGAGCTTTCCAGCAATACGCGCTTCTTGCGTGAACCTCGTGAGCCCCGGATCATCCGCCGAAAATTCTTGCGCATGCATCCATTTCAGCGCCACACGATGGCCTGAAGGGATGTCGATCGCTTCATAGACCGAGCCCATGCCACCATGACCAATGAGGCGGACAACTTCGTACTTATCGAGAATCTTTTGCCCTATCAAGCACTCGCAGACTAACGCGCCTACGCTTGTCTTGGCAACACATTCGTCACATCGGGAGAAAAGATTCCACAACCGTGGCGCCATGAACGGGTGTATTGTCCCGCGGTTCTTGTGCAAACGCGGAGGAAAACCAAGTGTCGACGGAAGAGCCCAAGATAAACATCAAGGTGTCGCTACCTTCGCTAGGAGATATCGAGCCGGCTCCAGTGTCGAGGCGTCGTGTACCTCCATCGCTTGCGAGTCGTTATGAGGACATACGATTTTTAGGCGAAGGCGGAATGGGCACCGTCTACCGGGCCAAAGATCCGCGCCTCGGACGTATCGTCGCCGTGAAGCTCTTGAAAGGCGACAATGCCGATCTTTGGCAACGTTTCGTCGCGGAAGCTCGCGCGCAAGCCAGCATTCAACACGACAACGTTTGCCATATTTACGACGCGGGGGAAGTCGACGGCGAACCGTTCATTGCGATGCAATACATCGACGGTGCACCGCTATCGAAATTGAAAGACAAACTCACCCTCGAACAAAGCATTCGCATCATGCACCAGATTTCGATGGCCGTGCATGAAGCCCATCGGCTCGGGATCATTCATCGCGATATCAAACCCGGCAACATTCTTTGTGAAAAACTCCCCGATGGAACGACAAAACCATACGTAGGAGTTCGGCTTCAATCTTTAACGAACATAACCTCGAGCATATTTGGATCCTCGTAATGTATGAGCGCGCCTTTGTCTGTTTTTATCATCACGCCTTTTTTTAAGTAGCTCCATTGTTCTTCGGGGAATTCATTGGAGTACTCAGTCGTATCGATGGAGAAAACGATCGTTCCCTTTTCTCCGTTAGAGAACTGAACGCGGTCTCCTATTCGTGCTTCGGTACCATCCGGATATTTCATGGTGATTTTCCTACGTCACGGCGATAACGGCGGGAAGCCGCCATTTAAGTTTACCCAACCAGGCAGCGGGGGTGGACTTACTGCGTCTGGATTGTTTTTGTTCCAAAAACATTTGCACATTTGCGGATGCTGATTCACCGCAAATAGGTTCAAGTGGGGCCTGCCCACTGGATGGTGATCGTGGTCTATGTGCGGTCCGAGGTAACCTATCGTGCCGTTCGGGTATGGGCTACACGGCCCGGAAAAACCCTCGGGCATCGGAGTGACAGGCTGAACGCTCCCGCATCCTGAAGGCACGAATGCAAAGCCCAAGCCCACGCTAAGGCTCAAAAACAATGCAAGCTTTTTGATAGTGGGAACCATGCCCAATCGTGTCCGCGGCTGAGCCTGCTCGTCAACAACCGAATCCGCAGGGAACGTGGCGACGTTTCTATTCTTTTTACGCATCCCGTTCGTCCATGCGCTCTGGCCGAGCGCGATGATCATTCATGCCGCACGCTGGCCAGGGCACGCGATGTGGAAACGCATTTCCTCCGCATGCTGGCCAAGGGACACGCCACGCGTACGCACTTCTTCCGCACGCTGGCAACGGCACGCGATGTGCTTCCGCATTTCGTCCGCACGCGGACAACCGGACACGCTGCGTTTCCGCACTTCGTCCGCACGCTGGCCAGGGGACAAGATGCGTATACGCATCTTGTCCGCACGCTGGCAAGCGGACACGATGTGCGAGCATTTCGCGGTTGACGCCGCGGATAACCTTCGCGGAGAATGCCAACTCCACATCAATATGTGAACGAACCATAACCATCACCTCCAACCGCGGATAACCTTCGCGGAGAATGCCAACTCCACATGGAGAGTGATGAGGATCAAACCACGCTTACGGCAGAAGCTGACGAGAATACGCTGGAAAAATGGCTTCAGCATGCGGCGAGCGTGAAATCCACGGCCGAGCTTTTTACGGCAAGCGCTCCGACGCCCGTTGGGGGCTGACCAAAGCAGGCTCGAGCGGGTGAGGGGCAATGGTGCGTCCTTCCGCGAAGGAACTCCCACGAACCTACGGGATGCACATCTAGGCGCTCATACCGTTGGCGAAAGCAGCTTGAAGGCGATGTCCCACGTCTCGGCGTTTTCTTCGGTGCGGTCGGGGAGCCGTTCTTGTGCAGTGCAACGGTCTACGTCCCACGCGGTCAGAGAAGCGCCCCAGGCGAGCAGCAGCTTGATCATCTCGAGGTTGAGCTTATCCGCCGCATGGCCGAGGGCGTTCCTCCCCGTCGGGGTTGTCGACTCCCCCATCGACTTTGTCGCCCCTGCACGCAGGAGCGTCGCGGCCATTTTCAGGTCCCCTTGCTCGACGCACATGGAGATAGGAACATCTCCCTCGTCGCTACGGACGTTTGGGTCGGCCCCCGCGGCCAAAAGCATGAGCGCGGCATCATATTGCTTGTAGAAAAAAGCCGTCAGGAGCGGCGTCGCACCGTGATCAGCGGTCCAGATATTCGGGTCGGCTCCGTGGCGAAGAAGCAACGCGATGGCTTCGATGTCCCCGCCATCTTCGATTTCGCCGACCGCGTTGTGGAGAGGTGCCCAATTTCCGCGGAGCTCATTGGGATCATCTCCAGCCGCGAGCAGCCGGGCAAGGGTGTCGAGGTCATGGTCCAGAACCGCACGGTGAAGGTTAGCGCTCATGGTTCGCTGTTTGCGCGACGCACAAAGACAATATCTTCGGCATCTTCCGGGTGTCTTTGGAGGAAGAGACCCAGGCCACCTCCTTCAATCATGACGCCACCCTCAAGCACTCCCCAGGCTTCAGCCTCCGGTGAGTTGGGAAGGAGCACATGGAGAACGACGCCCTCGTCAACGACTCCACGACCGTGGTGGACTGCAACGACGTCTCCGTCCATCACTTCGATACCGTTCATGTATTTGTATTTCATGGTGCTAACCCTCCGCCGCCAGGCGTAGAAATAACGAGTACCGCTCCGGGCAATGGCGAGAATCCATTAGTTGGAGGAATGAACTCCCTGTCCCAGAAGCATCGGCAGCCTACCGCGGGCGGGCTCTGGTTCATCCGGAAATGGTGCGTATGATTCGCCATGCCGTTGTGCGAATCATTGCCCGCTGCGACACTGTGGTAATCATACCCGTGCCCTCCAACAGGCACAGGAAGGCAGGGTAGGCACCGACGTGGTACGGCGATCGGCGGGGACGTCGTTGTCGTCGTGGCTGTGGCAGTCGGAACGGCCGTCGTTGTCGTTGTGGGTGTTGCAATCGGCGGCGCGGTGTGTGTTGCAATCGGCGGCGTGGTCGTCGCCGCGTGCACCATGATCTGCACCGTGATCACGGTAGCACCCATCAGGAGGACCAGGCTGAGCACACAAGGTGGCGAGGCAAGACAAGCCGCAAGCACGGCAGGATTACCCATCAGCATCCGCGATTGCGGCGTTGCAAGTTCGCGATCACCATTCTCCGCACTGCGCAACGGAAGATCCTCCTCGGTGAGCGAGCGGATCGAGCTGGCCATGCAGGCCTCGAGTTCTTCATCGCCGACGTCGGAATCGACAAGCGTTATGGAGTCAACTTGGCCGGTGGTATCAAGCTCCACCTCGAACGTGACGGTTTGATTTGTAGCGCGGAGATGACGCTTGTGCTCAACAGCGCACGCTCTGAGCTGCCCGGAAAAACCCTCGGGCATCGGAGTGACAGGCTGAACGCTCCCGCATCCTGAAGGCACGAATGCAAAGCCCAAGCCCACGCTAAGGCTCAAAAACAATGCAAGCTTTTTGATAGTGGGA
>JANORL010000204.1:0-9646 GCA_031415295.1 Polyangiaceae bacterium
GCTGATCGACGCGGACGGGCGGGTGGCGTGGTCTGCAGCGCATTCGACGTGGGGAAAGATCACGGACGAATACGTTTTGGCGGGACAAGGTGGTGAGAGAAAAGTAGAATCGCCATTCAGGCTGCTGGGGCAGTACGCCGACGAGGAGACGGGGCTGTGTTATACGAGATTCAGGTATTTCGACGCGGAGGTGGGACGGTGGTGTAGTGCGGATCCGTTGGGCTTGGAGGGCGGTTCTAATCTTTTCGACTTCAACGTTCCGCCGGTGATTGGAGTCGATCCCCTCGGACTTCAAATTGAGGACTGGAGTCAGATTCCGCAATTAAAGATTGACGATACCCAGTTCGGACATAAGGTGGGTAAACATGCGCACGAGTTCGGACTTGACGTAAGCAATCCTGCTGACAGAAATCTCGTTCGCAGCAAGATTGAAGATATCCACAGCAGCCCAGACGACGTGCGTCAAGGCCCGTGGAACGCTCACCGGCAAGGCGGTAGCGACGACGCCTTGTACTTCCGAAAGGGAAATGATGTCGTTTTGACAAAGTCAGATGGTCAATTCGTCACCGTCATGGGTGGGGGCGCAAGCAATAAGCAATATCAGGCCGCAAACGTCATACCGCGAACGAAGCCATGCTAGAATCAAACCAACAGGCGCTGCTCGATTGCATAGGGAAGATCATTACAAAGATCGAAACAGTCGACTATTGCCATCGTGGCGTGGTATATTTCGATGATTGCCAACTACAGTTGACCATGCACGATGAATCGCTCATTCGATTTTTGGGCGCGAGCGATGGTCAAACAGTCGTAATTTCCGATGCACCGTGGGTGGACCCGTTTGCCGCCCAAGAGACGCCCGAAAACAATGCCTATATCGAAAAGCATGGGAAATGGGCGATCTTTAATCGTAGCACTCTCGCCCCGTGGTGCGCCGTTGTGGGTCGAAAATTCGGCAATGCCGAAATTTTGGTTGACGCTGACGAAGACGCACGTGGAGTTACGTTCGATTTCGGTGATCTCCAATTGAGCTACGTGGTCGACAGCGATGAGGGGTTTATCATCTGGGGAAATCCCTCGATTGCAGAAGCACTCGTACCGCTTCATTTAAGAACGCAACGATTGATCTCGAACATCATCGAGCATCGAATCCATATTTAGGTCCACCGCCTCACGATGAAAGTCGCATTCGCTAAATCAACGGCGCCAACTAGCCTCACCGTCCCCACCCACGCCAATACCACCCGCCTCCTCTCCGTATCAATCCGCACCGTTTGAAGCGTCGGCTCGGGCGTGAACACCTTCGGACTCCCGGGCGGTTTTACCTCCATGCTCGGTTTTTCATTCGGTAACGAAAATCGAATTTCCGCCTCGCCCGCCACGAGCCCCCGCAAAATCACCAATTCGTCCCCCCGCAATCGCTCTACGGCCATTCCTGGCGCAGCCCCGCATAATCCTCGTGGCAAGACCTCGTTTTTCTTGAATGGACCCGCCAAATCGGCGCCGTCCGCAAATTGCATCTCGCGAATCGGTTTCGTCGGCGCATCGTGCTCGAGAAACGCACCCATCAGCCGCATCATGCGCGGATACCACGTATGCGGCACCCACCCGAGCCCTCCCGGCATCGGCGCATCAAGCCACGCTGTAGGGCTAGCCAAGAAAAACCGCCCCGGCGTCAATGTGTCGCTCGGATCCTCGATTTGCGGCAGCAACATTCCGTCCGCGCGATCCCGATCCACATCAATGAAATACCCTCGGCCAATCTTGTTTCGCGGATATGCAAAAACGCCCTCGTCCCGCGGCGATGGTTCGATACGCCGACCATTGACACGTTCAGGCGGATCCAGCTCGTCGTGCGCATATGCGTCGTACCCGCCATAGGCAAGCTCCCACGAAAGCGGTACGCTCTCGAAAGGCGCCGGATCCGTAAATCGCACGCGCCCTTCATTCGATACTTCAGCCCGCCGTTCACCGAGTACCCGTAACGTTCGCGCGTTTTTCCCGACCGCAACTGCTACCAGCGCCTCGGTTGCTTTTCCGCCTGGCGCGTACGCACGACCCGTCACAATCACATCGGTCGCCACCTTGGGCGCGACGATATCCGTGTCATCGACGAGCGCTCGCATGCGCCCCGCGTCGTCGACATCGAGTTCGGGTTCGTGCACCACGGGAATCTGTTCGTCCGCAAGAACCAGCCGACCCCCGCCAAACTCGTAGGTCCGTTTGGCAACACAAACCAACCAAAGTTTGCCGTCTGTACCCTTTGCACAACCAACAGCGCGAGCCGATGCGTCACTCATGTTCGTCAACCTAGAATCCGGTTATCATACGGCCATGAAACACGACACGGAAAACCGCGCGCTCGCCACCGCCGTCAACGAACTCGCCACACCAAACCACTCCCTGCAGTTCGCCTCCGGCCGCAAGCTCGATGTCGTGGAAGATGGCTCCGACGAACTCCTGCACGTCCGGGCGCCCGACGGGCAACTCGTACTTTCCATTCGCCTCACCGACGAAGGTCCCGTGTTGTCTATGGCCGCAGTTTCCCTCGAACTTGCCGCCCGCAAGCACATTTCGCTCACGAGCGAAACGCTCGCCATTCGCACTTCTGGCGATGCCACGGTCGATGTCGGTGGTAGCTTGCACGAACGCACGCGCGGCAATGCGATTCGTGAGGTTGGCAAGGCATCCATCGAACGCGCACGCGAAGTCAAGATCGAAGCAGCGCCAGGCGGCGTCCTCATCAAAGCCAACGATGACGTATCGATCACCGGCGAACGCGTAAAACTCAACTCCGACGATCCACCCATGCCGCTCACCTGGGACGAACATCGGGCACGACAAACCGCACGGCTTGCCAAACCCACCGATCATCCGGAGTTCGTCTTGCCAGACCTCACCAAATTACTCGAAAGCAAACAGTAACTCACGCGCGACGCAACGCTCGCAACACGCCATTAGCAGCATCGCCCAACTTCATGTCCTTGGCGACCTTTTGTGTCCTCAGCCGCACGATCGGCATGAGAGCAGCGCGATGAATCTTCAACTCGGCCAGCACCTCGAACGCTTGACCACGTTCGAGCGCCACCACGATTCGGGCGTACTCCTCGAGTTGTATCGGTCCACGGAACGCCTCGACCCTCGCTACGTATGCCGCGTCATACGCGGCCTGCAGCGCATGTGTGCCTCGCGCGGATTGCGTCGCGATAGACTCGCTCCAGTGCTTCTCATTCTTGCGCCAACTACGTTCACGCAACCTATGCGCCTCGAACACTTGGCGCCGGTCTTTCTTTCCCTCGGCCAATTCCGCCGCAATCAAAGCCACTTGTTCCAACGTCAAAACAACTGACTCGGGCTCGGGCTCGATGACTGGCAGTACAGACGCCGACACCTGCGCGCCTTGCTCGACTTCGCCAACTTCTTCATGAGGTTTGTCTTTCGGAATCGTTTTGTCCTCCAACGGTTTGTCGACGCGGGTGAGCGGACCGATGAGCGGTGGCTCTTCGATCACCGGCGCCGTTGGCGGAGGTAAAACTTCGAGCAGCGGGGGTGGGGCCACGAGAAATGGAAGAGCGGTCGTCTCGACCTTTGCGACTTCGTGCACCGTCGGTTTGTCTTCTCGAACGCGTTGTTCGAAAGGAGTAACCGGTTTCAGCGTGGTCGCCACACCAGCATACCAAAGAAGGTGGGTCCCCGTGGCATCGTCATCATCACGCGAAAGCGGAGGGGTCAACGTCGGACCGTCGTCATTGCTGACAAATGCGTTTGGCACGGATGGTTTGTCTTGCGCGAACGGCAGCACTGGAGCAACAACCTTGGTGTGCGCCTCTGCGGGCAGCATTATCGTCGACGTCGCATCTGCATCGCCGCCCGCACCGTCGGCAGTCACGAGCACGATGCCTGGTTCATTCTCGTGCGCCAAAATGATCGCCCCGCGCCAAACCAACATGCCCACCAGTTTTTCCGTGTCGATGATGAGCGTGTCGCAACGCATACGTACATCCTGCGCTTGGCCCCCACCACGTTGTGCAACGACATTAGGCATAACGGGGATGAACTTCGTTTCCAGACGAGCGTGTCCAGGATGCAAATGTTCGAGCACCAAGGATTCATCTCCGACAAACTCCACGAGCTGTTGATCCATGGGGGCCGAATTAAAGAACGCTCCGTCTACATCCTGCGGCAGCGCCTTCGTATTCCAAGTGTGATGGTTCCAATTCGAAGCATGTTTGCCCAAGAGCGACATCCGCGACGGCGCCGTCGGAAGAATGGGCGCAACCCCTTCGACGAGCCATTGTTGCTCAGCACGCGCTTCGACGGCCTTTTGCCATCGTCCCACGCCAACACGAGCGAGCACGGACGTTGTCGTAGTGTTTGGCGGGTACGCACGACCCATGACGAGCACATCTGCACGGCGCTTGAAAGGAACGAAGTCACTCACTGGCGCGTGCGCATCCCACAGGGGTTCCTGCGCTGATGCGAGCGGACATTCGCCTGGACGAAGTTCGAAGGTGGCCTTGCATATGACCGTCAGGGCGAACGCATCGTGACGAGGTTGCCAAAGTAGCGACGACACACGAATGCGACAGTATGAAACGACATCCATGCGTTCATCGTACCAAACATGTTTCGTCCTTTGCGTCTTGAAATTCTACGCGGAGATGGGTTTTACCGACGTCCCCGCTTCCCCTTCCATCGTTCGTTGCTCAATGGGATTGCCAAACAGCGCCCTTGCCTCGCCGCAATTACGCAAAATTGCGTATATGAAAGCACGCGCGGGTTGATGTACGCTGTATGCGGAACGTTTTTGCTCCGGAGCGGGCACCGAAGCAAAGTTGAATACACATCTCCTAGCCAGTCGCGCCGCAGCACACGGGCGTATGCGCAACCATTCCGTAATTTATTCGCCTATCATTGACCTGCAATTCCTGTAGCCCATAAAAGCAATAAATATAACAAATTACTGGGTACTGGGGCGGTTTCTGGCCTTGTCCAAGAACGTCATACGCCAAGGATTTTCACAAACATCTTTCTTGTCATGTGCTACGGGCCTATGGGATAACACGCTCGTATGAAGTCTGGGAACATCCTTGGGGGCAAGTACCGGCTCGTTCAGAGGATCGGCGTCGGGGCGATGGGGGAGGTTTGGGCGGCGGAAAACCAGGAAACCGGTTTGGCGGTCGCGCTAAAGTTTATTATCCCTTCGGCACCCCAGCAACGAACGGCCGACCTTCGCCACCGGCTCATCCGCGAGGCTAAGGCGTGCCGCAAGCTGTCCCATCGCAACATCGTTCAAATCCTCGATGTAGGTGAGACGCCCGAAGGCGATCCGTTCCTCGTGCTGGAGCTGTTGCATGGCCAAACGCTCGAGGACCGGCTCAAGGATACGCGGCGTATCGAACCGGCAATGGCCGCACGGATGGGCGTCGAAATCGCTAAGGCGCTTGGCGTGGCCCATGAAGCACAGATTGTCCACCGCGATCTCAAGCCGGCAAACATCTTCCTCCATCGAGAGCCCGGAATGCTTGACGATGGCTTTGTTGTGAAGGTGCTTGACTTTGGCGTGAGCAAGCACCTCGAAGGCGGCGAAGGACCGGCGACGATCACGAACGTAGCAGTTGGGTCACCTGCGTACATGAGTCCCGAGCAAGTGGCGATGCGCAAGGATCTCGATGGTCGCTCGGATATCTGGTCGCTCGGCGTCGTTCTCTACGAGATGCTTGCAGGTGTGCGCCCTTTCGTGGGAACGGTGGCTGAAGTCGTTCGACAAATTGCGCTCGCGCACATCAACAAGATCCCGCCTCCGTCGACAAAAGTGCGAAGTGTACCTCCGGAACTCGACGAACTCGTGGCTCGTTGCCTGCAAGCGGATCGGAATGCGCGGTATGCGAATGCGTCCGACGTCGCGCAGGCGCTTGCCTCCGTTGCGGAGGCAAGCCGCAGCATACGCATACCAACGAGTATACCCTCGCCTGCGGCGGCAAACTTGCAAGCAGCGCTCGCGGTCGCAACCGTTGAATTTCAGCCCTCTTTGAGGAAATCCGCGCCAGTTGCCGCGACGTCGCCAGAGACTCCTTCCAGCAGTAATGCGGCAACCCAGCCATTGCAGCCAGCGATGCTTGCCGGGATGCACACCGTTCGTGAAAAGCCTGCACCGCAGCCGATGCGCGGCGCGACGGGCACACAGGTGATGGCTGGAAATCAGCCCGTCACTTCGCCAGCGCCGGCGTGGAAGAAGGAGATGAATGAGTGGCGTGCACAACGCCAATCTTCAACGGGCACCGAAACGCTGCTCACAGAAGACGCGGCTCATGGCGACACGCAGGCCTTGGATCCAGAGGTAGTGATGCGCGCTACGGCTGACACGGATCGCACGTCCACGACATCCGGGATTGGTGCGCTGTCGCAACCGACGGGGTCGTATCCAGGGGCCTCGCCGACAAGCGCGCTGGGAATCTTGGGTGCCAAACAGCGGCGCAAACGTAGCTCCAAGGTATTCGTGATGATGATGGCGGTTGGCATTGCCGCTGCGCTCGCCGTCGTCGCGATCCTGCTGCTAAACACGTCACCTGCGGAGAGTGACGCTCAGGTCGACGACCCCAAGCCCTCGGCACGTCCTGCAGCGAGTGCAGTGGCACCGGTGGAATCGCAGTCCATTGCGCCGCCAACAGAGCCTGCCACGGCCCCCGCTGCGCCGCCTCTTTCGGAGCCTCCGGCCACTGCGCCGCCAAAGGCACCGACCGCGCCTACAGCCGTGAAACCGAGGTCCCCTTCGACGTCGTCCCGTGTACCGGCGAAACCTGCCCCCACCGCGCCTCCGTCATCTCCAACGAAGAAGCGGCTGTTTTGACGTTGTGTCAGCTTGCGCGTCGTCGTTCTTGCGGCCACATCATGACTGCGGTTAATGTGGCGCTCAGAGTGGAGATAGGGTCGAACGTCATGCCGTCTGGAACTCTTCGGTGCCTGCAGGCGCTCATTTTTGGGTTTGTCATGGCGAGCACACTCGCAAATGGCACGGCGCTCGGGCAAGGGGCACCACAAAGCGCTTCGAGCGCTGGTGCTGCAAAGGCAGAACGACATTTTGAGATAGGTGTCGAGGCAGTTCAGGCAGACAAGTGGGCGGCCGCTCGCGAGGAATTCGCCGCCGCATATATATTGTCACCGCAGCTCAAGTATCTTGCGGCGCTGATCAAGGCTGAGATGGCCACGGGACGTAACCGCGAGGCGGCGCAGCATTTGGCCACGCTGTTGCAGCATAAGGCTGAGCTCGACGCCAAGACGCTCACAGAAGCCAGAAAAATGCTCGCCGAGGTGAAGGCGGCACTCGGGACGGCAACGATCCAGGTGAACGTCGAGGGCGCGGCGGTGCTTGTCGATGGGGTGCCCGTGGGTAGCTCACCGGTCGAAGGCGATGTTTTCGTGGATCCGGGACAGCGGACGTTCGAGGCGAAAAAGGAAGGATTTGCGCCTGCGCGGACAGTCTTGGACATCAAAGCCGGTTCGGAGCCAAGCGTGGCACTGGAGTTGCGCAAGGTAGAACCGGGCGTGTCGTGGACCCTGAATAAGAAGCTCCTGTATACGGGGATTGGAGTGACAGGGGGGCTGGCGCTCGTTGGGGTCGGTTTGGGGGTCATTGCAAACAATGTCATATTTGCGAAGGCGGAGGCTATGCAACGCGAAGATGGATGTTTGGGGTACAACGCTTGTAAACAAGAATTCAATGCATGGCATGATACTCGAATCTCGCTGAATTACGTCGCAATCGGTGCGTACATTGGTGCGGGCATTGCTGGGGCGGCGACGCTGATTTATGTGCTGAAAGCCAAGAAGCAGGATGATGGAGCGGTACCACGGGCGGCATTGATGGTGGGTCCAGGTGGGGGCGCGTTGGTATTTACGGGGCGGTTTTGAGAGCGAGGAACGGGGTCATGAAGCGATATGGCACGTCGGCGGCTTTGGCGTTGATGTTCGGAGGAGCGGCGGTGGTTATCGCAGGATGCCTGGGAGATCTCCTCGAAACACCGACCTTTGATTTTCAGGGTGCGGCTGGAGCAGGGGCGGCGGGCGGTGCCAGTGGGACTGGTGGCGCGGGTGGATGTACGTGTCAAACGGCAGACCCGTGTTACCTCGACGAGTGTATGCCAGAAACGTGCGATCTGAAGCCGGCTCCTGCGAAGATTTCATGCGGCGCAAATGCAAATATGGAGTGTAACGGCAACGGGGAATGCCGGGTAAAGATTGGGGCACCATGCAAAGAAGGCACGGAATGTAGCAGCGGGTCTTGCGCGGACGGGGTTTGCTGCAATGAGTCGTGCAGTGCAGTTTGTCAGTCTTGCAATGTTCCAGGAAGTGTTGGCACATGCACGATGCCCGCAAATTTGCCCGATGGTTGGCCTGATGATTCTTGTAATATTAATGATCCGTGCAAAACGGATAAATGTGGATGCGTAATGAATGCGTGCTCAATGGCTCCGAATGTAGGGCAGGTGCTGGGCGAACCATGCGGTGGAAACTTCGGCAATTGCCTCAACAATAAGTGCGTTGGTGGCTATTGTAGGCTTCCCGTTGGTGGACCGTGTAATGACTCCGTGCAATGCGAAACGAACTACTGCAACGCCAATAACAAGTGCGCAGAGCCGCAAAGCATGGCCGATTGCGGAGACAACGGAATCGATAGTGGACAGAGCCTAAAGAGATGCAACGCAGCACCTGGCGAGCCTTGTGGCGCCAACGGGTTATCACCGATCAACTGCATTAAAAATTATGGTTGTAACGGCGGCATATGTAGAGGAGGCGGTGAAGGTGCTCCATGTACCGCTGATTATCAATGCTTTAGTTCGGTGTGCGACATTGGAGATGGCGGGACGAGCGGAAGTTGCGCAATATGCCCGAATAGTTGCCTCCAACAAAATATTCCGAACGGTGAATATTGCCGCAGTGATCAAGCTTGCATTTCAGGAAAATGCACGGGCTTTCCTCAGAAATGCCAGCCCCAGCCCTGATCCTCATTTCTTCTTCAGGTCGAATAGGCTATCCCCGCCAGGCGGCTTCGGTGGTTCGACTTTCGGGGTTGTTGCAGCTTCCTTCGGTGGCTCGGTCTCCTTCGGTGGTTCGACTTTCTTGGGTGTGTCGCTCTTCTTCGTCGTTGTCTTCCTCGTTGCGGTCTTTTCTGCGCTGGGGGCTAACTCGACGGCGCTCGACGCAGGCGCTTCCGTCGGCTCTGTCGAAGGCGCCGATGGCGCTATTACAGGCGCCGCCGTGACCGTGGGCGCCGCGCTCACTATGGGCGCTGGCGCTTCTATTGGCACCGTCATCGATGGTTGACCCCTAGCGGGGCCATTCACTAGCGTTGGATTCATGCCGAACCAAACCGCCACAAGCAATCCGGCCACCGCGACAAACAGACCAAGTCCCACGATAGGCATGATTGATCGGCGTTGTTTGCGTTTCGCCTCCGGCGGCATGCTCGGCTTGCTCATCGACTCTGGCTGCGCATCGACGTTCGTATTTACCTGCGCAGGCTCGAGTCCTTCGGCATTCTCCGCCGTGGCCGGCTGAGTCGGCGCATCCGCGTCCGGTTTAGCCCAAGGGCGCACACGCTCCTCCAAGCCCATTGCTGGAGGCCGAATCGACCCTTTCCCGGCGC
>JANORL010000205.1:0-8666 GCA_031415295.1 Polyangiaceae bacterium
ACGCTCCATGGGCAAATGATAAAAGATCCCATAACGAAGGATCGTGTTTGTCGAGGCATTCCAAGAGCGTCCAACGCAGCAAATGGTTTCGCTCGACTCCATCGATTCCATACACCAAAAATGCCGGCGGACATTCGACCAAGTTGACGTCTGGAGCACTCGTTTGCAGGCGCTTTTCCATTGCGTCCGCACATTGCTGCAATCGCGTGCGTAATTCATCAATCGTGGAACGCCGCGTCACCAGTTCCGCCAAGGCCAACGCAAGGGCGGAAGCTACCGCGGGACCTGTCACGCGCACCAAAAACCCCGTTTCTTTTTCCGGCGGATGTCGAATCACCATGAGCTTCTTGGCCGGGACGGATGGGGCCGCGTTTTCGACACGCACATCCGAACCGCACACGAGAATCGTTGTCGTAAAATCCTTGCCCGCATCGAGCGCCATTTGCGCATTCGGCGACAACGCTTGCGAAAAAATGACCAGCCGTGATGACCCGTTGTTCGTGAGCCAGGAACGATGATCGCCCGTAATCAATCCCAACAGCGGAATGAATCGAACATGCTTGTGTTGTCCAAGCAAACACGACGCCAAAAGGCGTGCTGGCCCTTCTGATGCTCCAATGCCGCTAATAAAAATGCAGTCCGCAAACTGCAAGGACGTCGCCACTGGCCGCAACACTTCAAAGGCCAAACCTCGTATGAAATCCGGCGACGCCATACACCGCTCTTCCATCAGCTTGACGGATTCCCGCATCAATGGGCGCCTCCACCTTTTTGCGCGTCCGGATCGTAAGGGCGTTCGTGCATGGCGTGAAAATAAGCGATAAGCCCGTCGAGGTCTTTGTTGGTGAGTTGCAAATGGGCGGGCATGTTCCCGTAGCGAAACGTCGCGGGATTACGAATGTATTCGCGAATTTGATCTTCGGGCCGATATTCGATGATGCTTTTCGGAACGTTTAGTTCCGGACCTACTCGGCCGCCTTCACGGTTGATGGCATGACAACGAATGCAATACGTTCGAAAAACCGAATATCCGTGTGCGGCGGGATGATCTTTCGCTACTTTGGGATCCGTATGCGGAAATGCCGCTTCGAAGGAAACGATTTCAAATGTCGCCAGTTGCCAAGGCCGTGGATAATCATCGAGCGACGATTGCGAAGGTTTGCTCCATACCAGGTAAAACGGTCCAGGATTGGCTTTTTGCTGACCAATGGGATCCCAACCGCTCGGTTTGTCAAGGTCCTCGAAGGCGATACACGCGCCACCTTCGAGCAGCTTCTCGCCGGACACGGGCACGGTGTACCCGTCGGCCGCGCGTAACAACCAATGATGGCTGCGCAGATTCGTTTCGTCCGTTTGGTACGCAGCCTTCAAGACGGCTTCAATCGGGACCGCTCGAAAACGATGCACGCTTTGATAATATGGATCGAAACCTTCCACGACGACGGGCGGAATGCTTTCCAGCAATTCATGAAGCGAACGTTTTCCGATTTCCGTTCCTTCACGCTTGAAGGTCAACACCGACGTTTTCTGTTGCTCGATGCTGATCCGTGTCGATTCCGCCTGGCGTTGACAGCTGGGCATAAAGACGCCCAGCAACATGCATAAACTGAATACACGCAAATTTTTCAAGGCCGGATTCCTTTCGGTGCCGAAAGCGCGACGAACCAGCCGAAAACTGCATAATACAGAATATTTGGGACCATACGCGGCAAATACCCCCAATCGTGCCCCGTCAAAATCACCACATCAGAAACGACCCAAAGCGCGTAAAAGGCGAGTTCGAGCAGCGTAATCGCTCGAATCCAGCGTTTTTGTTCCGCGGGAATGTCCCAAGTCTTCATCCACTTGGGGAGAACAAATCCGATGAAAACCAGTGCAACTACTGTAAAATATGATTCATACGTCAGGAACAACCAATGGTTTGTTCGTTCCGGGAAAAACGACATCTTCGTCGCGTATGCCGTGGATGGGACAATCAAGCCCCAAGCCAAACTTCGCAAGAAAAGTCGTGACACCGGAGTCGATTGACCATGGGGTTTGGCATAACGTTCCAGCAGAAAGAAAAACCGTACATCTCCGAGAATCACGAAAGGAATTGCGACATACGGGACGATAGCCTCGGAAAAAGGCGCGAGTTCACCAGTCAACGCCGCGTCGATCATGGCCAAAAAAGCCATGACGAACAGTGATTTTCGCAAGAATGCTTGCTCGGGCGTCGAGGTTTTGCGCAAAAGCAAAAAGATGACCAAAAGGCCATTGGCGAGTAGGAACAATCCCGGATTGTGCCACGGCGAATGATAAATGCTGGCGTAGGACATGAGGTAATGAAGCAGGAGGGAAATCGTTGTTCTTGGTGTCGTTCGGTGGGGGAGTAAAGAAAGCCTGACCTGCCGTCAATGAGCTTCGTTCAATTTTCGCCAATTTCCCGAAGAATATCGGCGCTGGCCATTTCTGCTGCTGCGGGCGATTCCATCGCGTGATTGGACAAGTGCACCTCGTGGATTTTTGTCGTCCCCGACTTTAATTCGATCGGTTTGGTTTTCTTTCCCGCTTTTTTCGACAAATCGTTCACAACCTGAACGATGGCCAGTTTTTCTTGGTACACAACCGCAAAACGCGTGTGATGTTCGTCGCGCGCGATCGGCACGACAACCGCGTTTTTCCTCTCCAGCGCCCGGACCAACACCGCTTCCACGGCGGGAAATGAATGAACATCCACCAAACGAACGGCCAAAAATACCGCTGACGTCATCTCGGATGGAGTCGCCGCCGCGGAACGTACCGCGCGCATGATCCGATCGCCAAATTCAACCTGCTTCTCCGTCAATGCAAAGTCCGCTGCATCGAGACGCACGACAAACCGTCGCATGGTCCGCTCGTTTGTTGTGACGAACGCATCGTCGAGCGTCGCCCGTGACAACGCTCGCGCCGCCGCTTCGTCCCCCATCGCTCGACACAGCGCTGCCGCTCCTCCAAGCACCGCATCCGCAGCTGGCGTTTCGAACGTGCGAAGAGGTGCGTCTCGGTACCCCTGGGCAAACGTTGTACGGGATGGCGGCAGTTCGAGCACCAAAAAGAGGTGCTCCATCTCCGTCTCCGGACTTCGTACAGCGGTCTCAAATGCGTCGCGAACCGCAGCAAGTCGCGGCGCGGATGACGTGAGCAAAACGTGATCCGCAGCGGATACAACGAGCGCGATACGATGCGCCGTGACGTTGCGCGCACCCATCGACCAACGATCCGCGCGGTTTGTCACTTCTACAATGCTTCGACGTACGAGCGCGCCAAGCTCACGTTCGCCGCGTGCTTCGAGCAGCGCCGCAACTCCTGAAATGAGCGACGGTTCGTCAGGACGCACGGCTCATATTTTCCGCGCGAAGAGTCGTTGGGCTTGGGCCTGGGCATCGTTGACCGCTTGCGCTTCGGCAATAGCTTCGGATTCATATTGCGAATCCGAACGTAGTGCCCCAACGCCGGCGTTGTTGACACGCATCTTTGCCGGTTCGGTTGCCGATGCTTCAGCCATGGCCAGCGCCGTGTGTCGAACATCGTCGTAGGGTTTGGCCAGGTCGAAGATCACCTTCGTCGTACCTTGGGCCAAATTCGCCAAAGCCTCGAATCGCCGCAGTTCCATCGCACCGGGCGACTTCGCCAAAATGGCCGCCGCTTCCGCAAAGTTTTTCGCGCTCTCGACGTCGGCTTCGCTCTTGATGATCACGTATTGGCGATCGCGTTCAGCAATGGCCACTTTCGCCAGCACTTCCTGCATTTGCGGCGGAAGTTGAACGTCTTGAAGACCAATCTGTTCAACATGCAAACTCCACTGCGCCACCGTCGATTCCACCTGAATGCGCACCTTCGCTGCCACCTCTTCGCGATGCGCCAAGAGTTCGTCAAGGCGCGTTTCGCCTACGACATCACGCAACACGACCTTCGCTCGATCCTTGATCGCCGCTTCGTAATTCTCTACGGCCAGCGTCGCTTTTTCTGGATCGACGACTTTATAGTACAGAACCGTATCAACCATGGTCGTCACGTTGTCGCGCGTGATCACCATCTGTCGCAACAGATCACGGTTTTTCGTACGCGTGTCGATGACCCGTATAGACTGAAATCCGGGCAAAAAAAGCGTGAGTCCGGGTTCGACACGGCCACTTAGTTTTCCCAACGTGAACCGTAGGGCGACTTCCCATTGGTTGATCTGCTTGAGCCCCTTGAGCAGATAGAAAAAGAGAAACACGCCAAAGCACGCACCGAGTATCGACGGGAGATCCATGGCGGCAATGTACCCGCGTATGACGCGCGTTTCACGGCCTATCGCGCGAAGCGAACACGCTCTTCAAATTCGACGCCCAGCCCAACGTCGATAACTTCGCCCAACCGAAACGCCTTTTCCCCCGCGGCGTGAAGCACATCGAGCGCTTGCGAAACACTCTCCGGTGATGTGATCACGCAAAGGCCCACGCCGAGATTGTACGTTCGGCGCATTTCGGTTTCTTCGACGGGTCCGCCTTCCGCAATGATCCGAAAGATCGTTGGCCGTTCGAAGACGTCGAGGTCGATCCGCGCACCGAGGTGATCCGGCAAGATACGCGGCAAGTTCCCCGGCAAACCTCCTCCGGTGATGTGCGACAAACCGCGGACTCCATCCCCGACTGCAGCGAGCAGTTCACGCACGGCACGGACGTAGATACGCGTAGGCACGAGCAGAGCCTCGCCGACGGTGATATCCGTGCCGTGAAGTCGGTCTTGAACACCTAGCCCGAGCCACTCGAAAATTACTTTGCGGGTCAACGAAAAACCGTTTGAGTGCAAACCACTCGATGCGACACCGATGACGACGTCTCCTGGCCGAGTACGCGAACCATCCAGGATCTTGGCTCGTTCGACGACGCCGACGGCAAACCCGGCCAGGTCGTACTTGCCAGGCTCGTACATGCCCGGCATCTCGGCCGTCTCGCCACCGAGCAACGCGCAACCAGCTTGTTTGCAGCCTTCAGCGATACCGCGGACAACCGCTTCACCAACATCCACATCGAGTTTTCCCGTGGCAAAGTAGTCCAGGAAAAACAGCGGACGCGCGCCACACGTGATGATGTCGTTCACGCACATCGCCACGAGATCGATGCCCACCGTGTCGTGCACGCCCGTCGCGAAAGCCACGTCGAGTTTCGTGCCGACACCGTCGGTTCCGCTCACGAGGATCGGATCGACGAGCCCACTGGGCAGTGCGCAAAGTCCCGCAAAGCCGCCGATGTCCGTGAGGACTTCGGGGATACGCGTGGGTTTGGCGAGCTTCTTGATGCGTTCGACGAGGGCATCACCGCGGTCGATGTCGACGCCTGCTTGGCTGTACGTGATCGGCATGCCGCGGGGGATGTCACATCTTTGGACGTGTGCAAAGTGGCGTTGGATTGAAGTTGCGGTTCACGAGCGTGTGCTACGTTTGCCGCGCCGAACCATGGTTGACTCAATTCAGAAGAATTTTCCACTGATCGTCGCGGCGGGTGTGCTTGTCGAACACGGTCGAGTGCTTCTTACGCAACGCAAAAAAGGCTCGCATTTGGCGGGTGCGTGGGAATTTCCTGGAGGCAAGGTTGAAGCAGGCGAGGATCCTCGAGATGCGCTTGTGCGTGAGTTACGCGAAGAAATAGGCATTGAAGTCACTGTCGACGATCCGCTCGAGGTGACGCTTCACGCGTATCCGGAGAAGTCGGTGTTGCTTTTATTTTTTGCCGTAACGCGACGTGATGGATCGCCTGAACCACAGGCGATTGACGTGGCGGCGGTGATGTGGGCCGGTCGTAATGAGCTCGACGAGACACTGTTTCCGCCTGCCGACGTGCCGATCCTTGGGAAAGTGCGTCGACTGCTTGCTCCGGCGTAAGGCGAAAAAGTCGCGCCATTACGAGGGCGTTTTGCGTACGATGCGACGTAGATAGAGGGTGTTCATCAGGCGTTGCGAGCGTTGCGAAGCTAGGGAGGGCGGCGGAAGCGTACATCGTACGCTGAGCAAGCCCGACCGACGATTCACAACGCGCAGCAGCCTGATAAACACCCTCTATGAAATCGTGTCGGAGAAAGGAGCATGAGCATGTCTGCATCGCGCGTCTTGGGAGAGGCTCGGGTGGCCATTGTCGGTGCGGGGCTCAGTGGTTTGGCGGCGGCGCGAAAGCTTGCGGATGCGGGGGTATCCGTGGTGGTGCTCGAAGCTCGCGATCGCGTTGGTGGTCGAACGCTGAGTCACGAAACGGCGCATGGCGAACGGATTGAACTTGGGGCGCAATGGCTCGGTCCGACGCAAGACCGGATGTTCAAACTGGTGAGAGAATTTGGTTTGTCGACGTTTGCGCAATACCACGAAGGCAAAAAAGTATTGGCACTCGGCAATATGGTGTCGACGTACAAATCGTCGATACCGACATTGTCGATGGTTGGTGCAGTCGATTTGGGCGTGGCAATTCAGCGCATCGAATCGCTCGTGAAAGACGTTCCTCTCGACAATCCATTGGGTGCGGCCAAAGCGGCTGAATGGGATGGGATGACGGTCGACACGTGGAAGCGCCGCAATGTAAAGACGCAGGGGGCAAAGGCATTACTCGATACGGCGGTGCGGGCAATCTTTGCGGCGGAACCGTCGGAGATTTCATTTCTCTTTTTCTTGCATTATTTGCGACACGGGGGCGGGCTGCTCCGGATGAGCGAAATAAAAAATGGTGCGCAAGAAACTCGTTTGGCTGAAGGTTATCAAGAAATATCAAAACGATTGGCGGCGAAACTTGGTGATCGGGTCATTTTGAATGCGCCGGTAAGACGGATTGAACAAGACGCAACGGGCGTTACAATGACAACGGATGGGGGCACGGTGCGGTGTGTACGGGCGATTCTTGCATTGCCTCCGGTATTGGCGGGACGAATCGATTACGAGCCGGCGATGCCGGCGTCGCGGGACATGCTCACGCAACGCGCACCCATGGGAAGCGTGATCAAATGCGTGGCCATGTACGAAACGCCATTTTGGCGCAAGGCGGGATATTCGGGGGAAGCGATTGCAGATCGTGGAGGCGTCAAGCTGGTATTCGACGATTCGTCGCGGGATGGCACGCGAGGAGCGCTTGTGGGATTCATGCTGGGCAGGGACGCGAAACAGTACAGTGGTCAAGGTAAAAAAGCGCGTCGCGATTCGGCGGTAGAAAGTTTTGCGCGATTTTTTGGACCGCAAGCATCGTCGCCCATTGATTACATTGATCACGATTGGCCGGCGGAACGTTGGTCGCGAGGTTGTTATTCGGCGGTATTGGGACCGGGCGTATTGTCGGCGCACGCGGCGGCATTACGTGCGCCGGTGGGGCGCCTGCATTGGGCCGGCACGGAAACGGCGCGGGTTTGGATGGGATACATGGAAGGCGCGGTTGAAGCGGGAGAACGCGCAGCGGATGAGGTTGTTGGGTTGGGGTGAGCTGAGGAAAGCGACCTATCATGCGAAACGCTTGACGGTTCGCATGCTCCACGATAGCGTCGTCGGCGTGTCACTCTACCTGTCAAAGTTGGTTCTGAAAAACGTTCGCGGATTCCAGGATGCCGAGCTCGAGTTTGGGACGGCCAAGACGCCTCGGATGTGGACCGTTATCATCGGTAATAACGGTTCTGGCAAGAGTACTCTATTGCGCGCTATCGCGATTGGCTTGTGTGATGAGGCGACTGCAAGTGCATTGCTTTTGAAATTGCCCGGTGAATTTGTTCGCCGTAATAAGAAAGGAGTCCCCGAAGCGGAGGCGACGATCGATTTGACGCTAAGCTCGTCCAGCGAGCGACCGACGGCATATCATCTGCGGACTTCGATCAAGCGAGATGCATCCAATCAGCTTGTCGTACGCAAAGAGTGGTCGGGTTCCTCGGGCCTTGCATGGGACAAAATATTCGTTTGCGGATATGGGGTCAATCGAGGCACGCAGGGAACGGCGAAGCGGGAGAACTACGCGCTACTCGAAGGTCTGCAATCGTTATTTGATGATCATATGAGCTTACTGGATCCAGAAACCATACTGCGGGAATTAAAGCTCAGTTTTTATGAAAATAAAAATAATACTGGTAAGGGTATGTATAATCAGGCTAAAGAATGTTTGTGGAGGTTATGGGATCTCAAACCCGGTCATAAGTTGGATGTAACGGCTCAGCATGTGAAGGTTCACGGTCCGTGGGGTGGCGGCGGGATGCCATTTCATGCCCTGGGTGATGGATATCGTGGAAGCGCAGGCCTCGTGCTGGACTTGTTCGGTAATGCATTCAAAGCGCAACGTTGGGGAAAGAGCCACGAACTTCGGGCCATCGTGCTCATTGATGAAGTTGAGGAGCATCTGCACCCACGTTGGCAAAAAACGATTATTCCTCGATTACGAAAAGCATTTCCGGATGTTCAATTTATCGCCACCACGCATTCTCCATTGGCTCTTGTGAATTTGGAGGAAGGGGAGATTGTGGGGACCGTGCTGCACAATGGGATCGCAGAAATTGACCCAAACCCGAAGCCAAGTCCTGAAGGCAAGACCGCAAATGAACTCCTCGCGGAATGGTTTGGCGTAGCATCTACGCTGGATGAGGAATCGGAAAAACTGTTGCAGCAGTATGGACAAGCTCTACAACAGGGCAAAACATCCGAAGCTGCC
>JANORL010000206.1:0-7213 GCA_031415295.1 Polyangiaceae bacterium
CTTTCGGAGCTTGTAGCTATGAACTGCCATCGGTGGGTTCGGGAAGCACGAGTTCATCGACGTCGTCATCATCGAGTGGCATGGGCGGCGCTGGTGGTAAGGAAATGACCGGAAGCGTGTCTTCTTCGTCCGGTGACGGCGGAGTCGGTGGATTGTCCGCAGGCGCGGGTGGCTTGGGCGGGGGTATTGTTGGAAGCGCCACTTCCAGCGCCGCTTCGAGCAGCAGCAGCAATTCAGGGATGGGCGGTGGCGGAGTCCCCACGTCCGAAGTCCGTTGCCTCTCGGATGCGTGTGACACCACGAATGCCGGGGTATGTTGCGTTCCCCCATTAGCGCCCGGTTTCGCTCATTGTAGCAAAGATGGAGCGTGCCTCGCTGGCGAGTACACGCTCAAGTGCGATGACAAGGCGGATTGCCCAGATCAATTTTGTTGCTTCGACATGGCCACAAACACGAGCGCATGCGATGAGACGTGCGGAAAATATATCTGCAAAACCAATGATGACTGTCCGGCGCCGAAGACATGTGCTCCGCAGATGGGACCGCTTAGGTTTTGTAATCCGTGATGGAGCAGCGATAGCCACGAACCGCCGTCATGCGCATTCGCATTCGCGATACGCAGCGAAGATGCACGACGTTGTCAAGTTTGTTCGATGGCGAAAGCCCGTTTTACGTCGGCGATGGGCGTATCGAGCCACCTGGTTGCCATGGCGTCATTGCAACAGAAGGATCGCGACCACATGCGATCGATGTAGAGCGTGCCTTGCAAATGATCGACTTCGTGCTGCAAAATGCGCGCACCCCAACCGTGCATTTCACGCTGAAATGGTTTCCCCTCGGCGTCCAGGCCCGTGACTTCGACCGCGAGAGACCGATCGACCAGCGCCATGTACCCTTGAACTGACAAACACCCTTCAAAAAAAGTCACCTTGTCTTCGTTGATCACGCGTAACGTCGGATTAAACACGACAAGCAGCGGAAATGGCGTGCGACCACGTTCTGCACGTTGTTCCTTCGTCAGTTTGGCCATCCGTTGTTCCGTGTCTTCCAGGACAATCACGGACAAACCCACGCCAATTTGTGGCGCAGCGAGGCCTACGCCCGGAGCGGTACGCATCACGTCCACCATGGTTCGCACGAGCGACCGCATCTCTGTCGAGGCGATTTTCGCGGGATCCACGGAAGAGGCTGGAGATCGGAGAACGATATGGCCTGTTTGCACAATCGAAGGTTTCTGCATGAGCGACATCATCGTAGATCCAAGTGTGGCGCACTGCACGTGTGAATCCATAGGCCGCGTCAGTCCGTGCTCGACCAATTCCTGACGAATCGTTACACTGCCAGCCCATGAAGGTTCTCTACGGTGTCGTTGGCGAAGGCATGGGTCACGCGATGCGCTCGCGTGTCGTCCTCGAGCACTTGGTCGCGCAAGGGCACGAAGTCGAGATCATGGCTTCAGGACGCGCGGTCGAGTTTCTGCAACGTCGCTTCGACACCGTGAAACGGATTCACGGACTGCACATCATCTACGAGGACAATCGGGTTCGTCGTGGAAAGACGCTCTTATCGAACGTGGCGCAAAGTGCCGCAGGCATTCCGCAAAATATTGCGGCATATTTCGATTTGATTCGCGAATTTCGCCCCGAAGTGGTCATCAGCGACTTCGAGTCCTGGACGTACCTTTATGCGAAAACGCACGGTTTGCCCATCATTTCCGTCGACAACATGCAAGTCATCAATCGCTGCACGCACGACTCTGAAATCATTGGCAATCATGAAGCGGATTTCACGATCGCGCGGCTGTTCATCAAGAGCAAACTCCCTTTCTGCAATCATTACGTGATCACGAGTTTCTTTCGACCTCCGATACGCAAGACCAAAACCACGTTATGTCCGCCCATTTTGCGCCCCGAGATCCTCGCCGCAAAACGGACTGTTGGCGATCACTTGCTCGTGTACCAAACGGCCGAAGGAAACGATGCCCTCGTCGACACGCTGAAAAAAACAGGCATTCCCTGCCGAATTTACGGTTTGCGTCGCGGTATTTCCGAAGATCAGGTCGAAGGAAATTTGTGTTATCGACCGTTTAGCGAAGACCGCTTCATCACCGACCTCGCCTCGTCCAAAGGCGTCATTGCCGGCGGCGGTTTTACGCTCATGGGTGAAGCCGTGTACTTACACAAACCCATGCTCGCCGTTCCCGTGGGACGTCAATTCGAACAAGTCTTGAATGCTCGGTATTTGCAGCGTGAAGGGTTTGGCCGGGAAGCTGAATCGCTTGCTGATCCGCAAACCCTGTGGGATTTCATCGAAGCAATTCCTGAATGCCAGCGCAATCTCGAGGGGTATGTGCAAAATGGCAACGAAGAATTGCTCCGGACACTCGATGAATTGCTCGATCGAGCTGCGGCGGGCGTTTTGGATTGATGTTCCGCCCGCCCAACGTCATTTCTTCGCCGTACAGGCCTTGATGTTCGATCCGGATACGCCGTTGCAGTCTTCCGTAGACGCACATTCGGTCGAATCCTTGCACACCTTCAAGCATACCGGTTCAGTGCCGCTCGTGCCCTGCAGGTCG
Organism: Polyangiaceae bacterium; assembly: GCA_031415295.1. Classification (GTDB taxonomy): domain Bacteria; phylum Myxococcota_A; class Polyangia; order Polyangiales; family Polyangiaceae; genus Polyangium. Next base: position 2,579 of record JANORL010000206.1, read on the forward strand.
CAGACCGCGCCGTCTGCGCACTCGTCTTGAGACCCGCGCGTTTGACACGCTTCACCTATCTCGGCACCGCCACAGCCGGTGAAAACAAGTCCAAGACAAACGAGCAAACAACCTGTAAGCGAATATTTCAACATAGATGATTCTCCTCGCGCGCTTCCTACTTGGATGAGCAGCGACGCCGAGACCGTGATGCTGTTGCTTTCCCGCGTCAACTGTTCAGCAATTTCCAGGCTACCCGTTGTCCCACGCCATCGTCAAAAGTTTCCGCTTGGCACCGAGCTGCGCTAGCATTGCCGCGTTGGAAATCATTCGACTCTGCCCATTTACCGTTGCCACAGTCTTGTGGGGAGAGCACCCGAAAGGGCATCGCCTCACAATCTGCGTGAAAGGGACGTTTGTCCTGTCACACCGCGCGGATGCGACGATCGCGCCGAACCAAGATGCGGTTCACGGCGACATTTCCTGGGACCACAATCCGCAAGCTTCCCTCTTTGCAGCCAGTGATTTCGTTCCGTTCAAGCCCAAACTCGATGTGATCTTTTCGGGAAGAATATTCACGCCTGGCGGGACTCCTCTCGATTCGCTCACGCCACGTTTGCAAGTTGGACATTTGCGCAAATCGTTGCGTGTGCTCGGGCCCCGCGTGTGGATGGATGGAGACGCGGGACTGGCACCCAGTGCGCCCGAACGATTCATCGCGGCACCTTTGCGTTACGAACTTGCGGCGATGACGGGGGAAAACCAGACGGGCATTCAGCAGATCGGTAGTGTCGGCTGGCCATTGCCACGCATTGAATCCGTCGACGAGCCTGCTGGGAAGGTTTATACGCCGGGTTTTGGGCCTTTACCGATTCGATGGCGAGCAGAACGCCATGCACTGACCGAGGCTGGATATGCCTTCGTGCGTCGTACGCGATCGCAACACGCGATCGCTCCCGAGAACTTCCCTTTCTCAGCGTTTAATTCCGCGCCGGAAGAGCAGCAACTCGACGAAATCGAAGCGGCTCCGACGATCGTGCTCGAACACCTCGGCCGCAAACACGCACGTCTCGAATCTCGTTTGCCCACAATCCGACCGCGGGTGTTTGTCAAGCCACACGGTTCTTCGTCCACAGACGAAGTCGACATGCGGCTCGATACGATCTTCATCGATGGCGTGCGAATGGTCGCCGTTCTGTCGTGGAGAGGATCGATTCCGGTCACCGATGTCGAAACCGTAGGTCTCAGCAAAATCGTCATCGCGGCGGAAAGCCCTGAGATGATGGTGAGTCCGGAGGACATCGAGTCTCCGCCATTCAACTACGAAGACATGCCGTCGACGGCTGTTTTGCCGCGACCGTTCGAAGGCGAAGCTCCGGATGACGAAGGCTACACGCTCTTGCCCGCCAAACCTGCGCGCCAAGGAGTCAGCGAACAGCCAGCATCGCCGCAACGCGCATCGCAACCAACGACTTCTCAATCGGGCGAACGACGCATCGAAGCTCGAGCATCCAACGCGATTGTTGGCAAGGTCATGCAGGCGCCGAACGAGATTGTCGAACGCGTTTCGTTCGGACATTTCAGCGATGCGCCGCTAACGATTCCGGATGCATCACCGTTCGCTGCAGACCAAGGCATTTGGGAACCGCAAGCCGATTGGCGTACTCCTGTCGATGATGCAGCGGGCCCCAAAACGCCTCGTACTGGCACTGTGCCAGGTGCGACGAGCGATGCGGCACCGACCACTGCACGCACAGGCGCTGGCGTTGGTGGGGTCGAAGAAGCTCCGGCGACACGACGTCCCGGAGGCCCAGACACTGTTGCTCCAGGGACACCGCGTGCGGGAACGTTGCCGCCACCGAATACTTTGCCAACGCACGTGATCGTCGCGGTCAGATCCGATCGCCGCCCGATGGAAGTCTCGGCCTCCACCGACCGTGCACATTCGCGTGATTACAACGCTGATAATGGCAGCATCAGCGTCACGGCAGTTAGTTCTGCCAAACCCACCTCGATGAAAGTCGAGGCGGTGCGTTCATCCGGACGTTCGACGTCGTCGATACCCATGATGGCGATGCCGCTCGCGGACATTCCGATCGAAGTCTGTGCGACCGTTGCTGCGCGTATCGAACGACGTCCCAACGAGCACACGGAAATTCTACAAGGGATGGGTTTGTCTATCTCGATGTATCATGCGGCAGATCGTACGTGGATCGCAGCCATGCGTGCGGAAACGGAACAGGGGCGATCGGATCTGCGCGCGATCTACGATCGTTGTTACGTGGCACAGCTCGAAATGGAACGAGGATCATTCGAAGTCATCGACTACGTACGACTCATGATCGGCGTTGAGCACGGAGACTTGGATCAAGTGTTGGTCGAGTTCGACGTGCCTCAAACGGCGTTGGTACGTATCGAACGGGTTTGGCGTGAACGTATGACCACCGAGCCATCGATCGCGATACACGTGCGTCAAGCGATGCCCGGAGCGCGCCGTGCGTTCATGCAATTACAAGGCGTTCCTGGAGATTGAATACGGGTCTTGATTTGCCGCAAAAATCCCTGTGGTTCGACCGCGAAGCGGACGAACCATGTACGGGTCAAGGGCCTGGGCCCTTGCGGGGCCCTTGGCGAGTCGCCTTCGTGGGGTCCGGGGTAAAACCCCGATCGAATCTTTATTGCGATTGCGGTGCTGGGCCAGGCGAAGAATCTCGCGAAGACGGCTTCGACCACGGCGCTTCATCCGCTTCGATACGCACGAGCACTACGGTGATGTTGTCGCGTCCGCCAGCCTCGTTCGCGCGTTGCACAAGCTCGGCGCACGCATCCGTGAGCACTTGATGCTTATGCACGATCGAAGCGATCAGTTCATCGCTGATCAAGCCATGCAGACCATCCGAGCACAGCAAGAACACGTCGTTTGGCAAGGCGCGTTCGGAACCCAAATCCACTTCTACCGTTGGCGAAATTCCTAGCGCTCGTGTGATGACGTTTTTCGGGAGGTACCCGAGATCCGTTTCACTGAGATCTGGACGTTCCAGAAGCGCTTCGGCGATGAGCGAATGATCGCGCGTAAGTTGCTTGATGAGCGTTCCACGCACCAAGTAACAACGACTATCTCCCGCATGCGCCACGAAAAACATCCGCTCCTCGGGTGAATACACACCGGCTACTGCCGTGGTTCCCATCCCTCGATGCATCCGAGAATCGTCCGCTCGTGAATGAATCTTCTTGTTGGCATCGACGAGCGCATCGCGCAGCCGTTGCCCAGGATTCATCTCTGATGCACGGTCACCTTCACAACGGAAGTATGTAGCGACAGCACTTGCAGCCATGCGACTTGCTACTTCGCCTGACTGATGTCCGCCCATTCCGTCGGCAACAACGTACACACTGAACTCGGGCAAGAGGATGAAACGATCCTCATTATGCTCGCGCGTTCTGCCCACATCTGACAAACCAGCCGCGACCGCTCGCATTCGGCCCGCAGTCTACGAAGTTCTTCCTCGCGTCACAACACCGTTGGTAAAACGTTTTTCGAGCGACGCCCGATACATATATGCCGCAGTGCGGCACATGGATGCGTCAACCCTTGGCCAAGAGTTTTCCGACGCTTTTTCCGATGGCGACGAGGTTTGTCTGTACTGCACCCACGAGCAGCCGCTCGACGGCAGGAGCAACCTTCGTGACAAAGACGAGCTCGCGTGCATAGGGCAACGTAACGTCGGCTTTGATCTCCATCCGCGTAGACGGTAACAGTTCGGCCGAGTTCGAGTCGACTATCTCTTCGCTCCCTTTTTGCCTCCGCCGAGACAATCAGGCGATTGGAAGCTCGCTGCACCGTCCGCTTCCCACTGTGACGGCGTGAGTGCGCGCAGAGTCAACGCATGAAGTCCTGATCGTAATTCGTCCGCGAGCAGCCCGTGTACGCGTCGATGGCGTTCGACGGCTCCGAGTCCTTCGAACGCGGTACTGACAGCCAGCACTTTGAAATGTGTCTCCGATCCCTTCGGAACACTGTGCATGTGGCTCTCGTTCTCCACCACCAAGTGCGTGGTTTCGAGTCCTTTGGCGAGCTTGTCCTGAATTCGTTCTTGGCGAGTCACCACGCGAGCTTACCGCGTTCGCCCTTGATGCGCGAAAAGCTGCGGAGCGTTCACACACGAACGGCTGTCTCGTACGCCCCCTGTGCGATACAACGACGCCCATGAGAGGCCGACATTTAGCGCTCTGCTCGCTCCTCGCTGCGGCGAGTGTGGTTTTGGGTTGTGAAGAAGATTCGACGACAACCACCGCTGGGGTGACGGTCGAACCACCAACGATGGAGCTGGCGAGCCCGGCAGAAGGCGCGTGTGTCGCGATCGGAAGCGACCCCGATGCGCGTATTCATTTTGAGCTCAAAACAACCTGGCTTTATCTACGTGCGCCGGGAATTTGTGGCGATTCGGTCCAATGCGGACAGCTCGAACTTTGGGTCAACGACAAACTCGTCGAACGTGCCTCGACCACGGTCATCGAGTGGGAAATGGTGACGGTCATCGAACGTTACGGAGCCTTCGACATTCGGATCGCGGCCGTGACCGACGCTGGCAAGAGCATTCTCGACGCCGATGGCAACCCTCTGGAAGTCACTCGCACCATCACTACGGCCGAATC
>JANORL010000207.1:0-4179 GCA_031415295.1 Polyangiaceae bacterium
AGCATTGCGAAGCAATGCGGAGTTGGAGAGGGGGTTAGGGGTGAGGCGCGAATTGGCGGCAATTGGGCGTACGTTCGCGCTTATGGAGAGAAGGCGTGAATTCTCAAGGAATGGCGTTGAAGCCGACGGGTGGTGCGTGGACGAATGTTGGCCCGAAGTTAACGGTGGCGCGATCGCACGATTGGTTAAGCCAAACCGCGGGAAAGATTGGACCACCGTTATAGGTCCAAGGTGCGACGCCCTGATCGACACCGTTACTCCAGAAATGCAGTTCACCTAGGTCGAGGTCCAGAACGACGGAGATTACGTCGCCAGGAAGATAAGTGCTGCCATATCCCTGATACCCTGGGAAAACCAAACCCGTCGCATTTGCATAACATGTCCCTCCACCAATGTCGCCCAAGTGAGCATCGGCCGGTATCGCGGAGTTTGCGTTGGCAATTCCGATGCATACATCGTACGTATAGGAGTCCAATACGACCTCCCAATACCACTTGCCCGTAGACATGCCGCACGAATATCGCACGCCGGAGTACCCCGATAGATGGTAATTGTTGCTGACGCCGATACTCTTTTGGCCTTCGGACAAGACGACCAACGGATTGTTTGTTATCGACGCCATGCAACTCGTGGCTTCGTCGATGCCACCATTGCAATCGTTGTCTGCGCCATCCGCGATTTCCGGCATCGCAATGCAACAAACACCTTCGTCGACTTGCCCATCAAAATCATTATCGATTCCGTCGCACGTTTCCGCGGGCACACCATTGCACACAAGCGGTGCGCATTGTGCTGAGTTACTCTCGATGAGCTGCGTGTACGTTCCGCAATTGGCGTCTGTATAGGTGCCATAAAGATCCGCGCCCATACAGGACGAACTGAGAAGCGTTCCTGGAGGGTCTGCGCATCCGACACATTGACCCGCCCCGTCACACACTCCATCGACGCATTCGTCTTCCGGATCGGTTCCCGCCACAATCGGTCCGCATGCGCCATTGACGCCGCCGCCCTTGATTGCTGCCGAACACGATTCACACATTCCTGTGCAAACGTTGCCGCAACAAAATCCATCGACGCAATACGACAAGCAGTCATTCGCGTTCGTGCATGGAACACCATTGTAGGATTTGCACGTGCCTTGGCCGTCGCACGCGCTGCCTATCGCGCATTCATTGTCGGGATTGCTATCGAATTTGATGGGTCCGCATATGCCGTCGACTCCGCTGCCTTTTTTCGCGGCCGTACACGCTTGGCACGTCCCGGTGCACGCGCTGTCACAACATACGTTGTCAACACATGAACCCCCTGAGCCGCATTGCGCATTTGAGGTGCACGCCCCGCCAATCGACGCGCATGTACCCGCGCCATCGCAAGCCCCCGCCGAGCACTCGTCATCCGGATCGGTTCCAACCGCAATGGGCTCGCATACGCCGTCGACGCCGCTGCCTTTTTTCGCGGCCGAACACGATTGACACGCTCCCGAGCAAATGTTGCCGCAACAAACGCCGTCGACGCAATACGACAAGCATTCATTCCCGACCGGACAAGGAACACCATTGTAGAATTTGCATGTCCCTTGGCCGTCGCACGCGCTCCCAATCACGCATTCGTTGTCAGGATCGCTATCGAATTTGATGGGCCCGCATTCACCGTCGATTCCGCTGCTTTTTTTCGCGGCTGTACATGCTTCGCAAGTCCCCGTGCACGCACTGTCGCAACAGACCTCATCGACGCAGAATCCGCTTCCGCAGTCTGTGTCTGTCGAACATGCCAGCGCATTCGTGGGCGGCGGCAAAACAGACGCCGTGTTTTCGGAACGGGCTCCTTTTTCAGACACCGCTTTGCCGCCCTCCGATTCGCGCATCCCCACGGGGAATCCTCCTGCGCCAGCAGCGTTTTCATTGTCTCCCATCGTTGCTGGCGAAACACAACCGGCAATCATCATGGAAATGGCCAGTGTCGTCCCTACGTGCTGACGTTGAATTGTACGTATCTGCTTGTCCATTGGAACCTCCATCCTGCGTCGGGGCATAATGCACGGATCGAGCCACGGCTCTGAATCTCGAAATCTCGCAGAAAAACGCGGAATTTCCAATGTTTTACCTCCACTTGCGCAAAACGTTGCTCAATCCGTAGCTTTCAAGGAGCCTACTTGCGCATCCTTTTGCGCAACATTTTTATTTTCATCCGTGCAAGAAGGAAGCTCACCCATCCTCAAAAGGAAATCCCATCATGAAACGATTGCTTCGAACCATTACGCATCTCTTCTCCATTCCATTCGCGCTTGCCTTGGCCGCATGTGGTGATGTGCCAGCACCCACGACGTTCCCAACCACATCCAACACCGTGGGTTTTGCCGCCGGTCCTGACCTTGCTGAGGGGCGCTTCTTGCACGCGTCCGTTGCATTGCCCGATGGCCGAGTGGTCGTCGCCGGCGGGTTCGTCGGCCCAGGGGAGGACGCTCAACAAACCGTCGAGGTTTTTACACCAAGTGCAAACCTATGGGCAAGCGGGCCGCCTATGCAAGATCCCAGGTATGCGCACCAGATGGTTTTGCTCCCGGATGGCAGCATTCTCGCAATGGGTGGACAGAAGAGCACCGGATATCTCGCAACGGCCGAGCTTTTTAATCCCCAATTACCGTCGAGCGCCTGGGAGAAAACGAAATCCATGCGCGAGCCGCGTATTCACTTCACGGCGACGACGATGGGGCTGAAAAACATCGTGCTCGTGGCAGGGGGAATCTCGGATGTGCAAGGTCGCAGCGAATGGTTCGACGCCGCGGCTGCGCAATGGTTGCCCCAGGTCGCACCGCTGCCAATGTTGCAATCGCGTTCTTACCACGCATCCGTACCGCTTCAAAATGGAACCGTGCTCGTAACTGGTGGGCAGGCGCCGGCCTATGTCGACACCACAGAGATATTCGATCCCGTGACGAATATGTGGACGGCGGCTTCGAGTATGCACGTGCGGCGTGCTACGCATACGCTCACGTTGTTGCGGGACGGTCGTGCGATTGCAATCGGTGGCGCAACGGATAACGGCGTCAACACCGTCGTGGTGAGCAGCGCCGAAGTGTTTGATCCGATATCGGGTGTGTGGACGGATATCGCGCCTATGGTGAATGCTCGGACAGGGCACCAAGCCACGCTTCTCATGGGTGGGCGCAGATTGCTCGTTACGGGTGGGCACGGTGCGGTGCCAGAGCCAATCGTTGCCGCAGAAATCCTGGATACAGAAACGATGCAATGGGCCCCAGCCGGGAACCTCGTCGCACCTCGATTCTGGCATACGGCGCATTTGGTGCAAAGCGATGGACGTGTGCTTCTGGTTGGCGGTGTCAATGGTCTCATCAATGGCAAACCGCCAACGGTCGTGAAAACGGAGTTGTTCACTCCGCCATGCGCCTCGAACCTCGAATGTGCAGCGGGTTATTATTGCGCGCTCGAGGGCGTCTGCGCCCATTTGGCAGGTCAATCCAATTAATGTAAGGAGCGCTTGCGCCATGGCAACACGAAATTCGCGCCTCACTCACCAGAAATGAAAGCGCATCACAACGATCTCGGGGGGTATGGGGGCGTAGCCCTCCATCGTAAACTGGCTAGAGTGCACGAGTCGGGTCGCGAAGCGAGCCCGACGAATGCACTGACTTGGGCCGTTCTTGCGTAAGCGCGACCGTGCCCGGCTTTCATAGCAGGGGGCTGGGGGGTGAGGCGGGGAATTCCGTTTTTCACGGACGCTCGCCGATTGTTCCTTGACGAACGGTTTGTCTGCGTGCTACGTGCCGCTCGATGATGACGCCGGCTGCATTTTTTCTTAGCCATCGCGTAGCGTTTGCTGCTACGTTTGACCGCGATGGACCCGAAACACAACGCAGGTGGTATGTCTCTCGCGCCCTATTCGGGTGGTGTCGCCGCATCGCCCGCTCGTCCGTCAGAGCGCAACGAACGTCGACCGACTCCGGCACCGTTGCCGTTTCCGCCCGTCGATCAGCACATCGTGCAGCCCGAAGTCACCTACGACGAAGTGATCCGAGGCCGTAAGGTCACCGCGATGACGGCACTTCATCCTCATGCAGAAGCTCAAAACCAGTTGGCGTTTCTCATCGCGCCACATGTCAAGCCAGGTTATCGCTCGCTCACTGAGTTGCTCACGCGAGCGGCCGTAGCCTCCGACTTT
>JANORL010000208.1:0-2784 GCA_031415295.1 Polyangiaceae bacterium
GGTGCAATCTCGGTATTGTCGAGGATGCGCGTTTGGTACCGGTCGCCGGCGTCCATCGCCTGGCGCCTGGCGCAATTCGAGCTGCACGCTCGTTCTCGAATACGCGGCGTTTGGCGTTCCCTACTGCGTTGTTTGCGCCCCGTTATTGCCACGTTATTGATTTGCACGATGCTGGGGCCAACCATTACGGGTTGCGCCACGCGCACGTGGAGCGATTTGCCGTCGCACGTGCATCGCGCGTGGGTATGTACGCGGATGCCGCAAGTAAATCCGCACGCGCGGTATTGGGCAATTCATCATGCATCGGGGACGATTGTCGACGATACAGATCCCGAAGCGTTCGACGAGCTTTTGCCGTACGCGGACATCGTATTCATTTACGACTCGACGGCTCGGGCCGAAAGCGTGCATGTTTTCCCCATACCGTACAATTTGTTGTCGTGTGACGATCCGAATGCGCTGATTCCCCGCGCGGTCGACAATGGTCCGCGGTTGCCGCACGCGAGCGAGAATCCATTACGAAATGCGCAATGGGATACGTGGAAAACAAGCATTGAAGACGTGAGTCCGCTCAATCTTCGTTTCGTCGCGGCGGCGCAGGGAGTTGCACCGAAAAAAGGCCCGGAAATCATTCGCGTGTGCACGCATCCGCCGGACGTGCGTTCCGATGCGCTGGAATGGTTGTTCACATCGGAAAAGGCTGGTGCGAGTTATACCCGCGACCCGGATCTTTATGCGCGACTGCGAGCACGCGCCAAGCGCGTGTACATTTTCGACAAAGACGCGCCTGGCGAAAGCGTTTTGCGTTTTCCATCGCCTCACAATCGATTACGTTGCCCCGGCAAACCATTGGTGGGCGATACGTCGGACGACGCTGCGAAAAAGAAAGCGGCTTTCGATGCAATCGTCGTTGCCGTGACGGCAAAAGCGTCGGTGTCGGAATTCGGCGGCAATGGCGGTTCGGACAAACGCACGTGGACGTCGAGCCCCGAAGGACAAGGCGCAAGCCTATCGTTTTTCGAGTCCGTCGTGCGGCAAATGGTCATTGCTGGCGCGTTTCAATCGGGCGATGTCAGCGGCAACCTGAAGGATCCGAACGGTTCGCGTTATGGGATTCCGAACGGGGAAAACGTAGGGGGTCATGATTCGTTAGCGTTGCAATTGATAGCGGGCACGTTCTTGATGTTGAAGAACCCGTTGCGTACGACAGCAGCGTTTGGCAAAAAAATCGCTCAAGCCGCACGACAAAAGGGCGTGTTGATCATCGCCGAGGCGAAGCTCTTTCCGGAGGGGATTGCGAAACAGCTCATTGAGAGTTACGGCAAAGACATGGCGCCCTCGCTGCACCAGTTGAAAACGATCATTCCGTATTCGCGGGCGAGCATGTTTACGGCGGGATGGGGATACCTGTATCAAGCGCACCATATCTTGGAAGTAGCCATGATGGAGAAGCTCGTCATGGGTAGCGCTGCCGATGTGCCGGCCATCATTCTCAAGGATACGGAGCATAAGATCATCACAAATGAACTTAACAAGGCAAGAAAGGCATGGTTCGCCATGCAAAAGTTAAAGAGAGCACCGCAAGAAATAACGAAGGAGGGATTGTGGGAGATTTACCAAGTCGCATATGCCGCTCATCCAACGTGGCTACGTTCCATCGCCTCCTACTTCGGAAAGTAGCGGAATTTCGTCGTTCACAACCAGGAAAGACATGACTATGAAGGTGGTCGTCATCATGAGAATTCCCGCTCATATTCTCCCAGATGGAGCGGACGGGTTGTTTCGAGACACGGGTTGCAAGTCGAATGTGACAAGCATCGATGATTACACGATTCTCGACGTGCACGAGGTCATTGTTTGGCTCAAATTCGATGCGGGAGACTCAGTCGTGGCGCTCGTGCGTTCGTACTTAGACAAACACGGTGTCAAGGAATTTGGTGGAGAGGTTATCGAATACTCCGACGAAGATCTGCAATCGGCGCGGCTGCTGTCGATGACGCCGGATATCAACGAGAGCGTATTTGCGGGTCCGCGGCTGGGAACGAAGTACGACATGTCCCAAGCTTGTGCGACATGCGGAGCTGGAGCGCGTCAGATATCGGCATTGTATGTCAAAGCCGATAACCTACGCATGATCAGAAAACACCGGGCCATCGGCTCGTATTATGACGACATCATCGTCGATGGAGGAATCCAGAAGAAACTTGTCGACGCTGGCGCAACCGGAATCTCATTCGGCGAAGTTCGCGCACGATTGAAAAACGAGAAGTGGAGCATGGTTGCGCGTGATCAAGTGCTGATTGCGCACACGATGCCGCCGAGGCGTTTCGAACATACGATGAGCGAAGACAAATACTTGTGTAAGGTTTGTCGACGAGGCGGGGTCGTCAATGTGCCGATGACGTCGTATCGATCCGAGGATCTCGTGGGCATGCAAGACTTCAACCTGACCTGGGAATGGTTTGGCGTGTTCAAGTTCAACGGCAAGGTAGACGAAGCATTATTCCCATCACCAGGCGTGCTCGTCACGCCCAAAGTGATGAACATTTTCCGCGAAGCAAGCGTGACGACGTTCAAATGGACGCCAGTATCTATTGATGAATAACGCGGCATTTACGTGACCTGGCAAGGTCGCTCCACGAAAAGCGTTACGCCGTGGGGCGCGACGACGCGCAGTTATGACGGCGACAGCGTTACGTCGACGGAGTCGGGTCCGTCGGGCATAACGACGATCACGACAACAGTGCACGCGGATCCTGTCGGTCGCGCGATAACGGTCACCGA
>JANORL010000209.1:0-5819 GCA_031415295.1 Polyangiaceae bacterium
TCCGTTTTCCCGAAAATCAACGCTGGCAACCGGCTCCCTTCACCGGCGCCTTGCGCCTCGCTTTCATCGGCAAGTTCGACGTTTTTGGAGCCAAGTGAAACTTTTTTTGAACCCGCGGTCGATTTGTTGGGCAGTCGCTTCCACTCGGCGCGTGTAGTTGTCATGGGTCTTTTTTTTCGCCGCGCTGCGCCCAACCATCCGGCCGCCTCATTTACTGCTTTTTACATAGCAAACGTCGCCACTGTCGTTCGGATCCTCCGCCACATAGGCGTGCACGACGCCGAAATGCCGGACATCACGCAGCAAGTTTTTATTAAAATTCACAAACATTGGGACTTATCAGCAGCGGAACGCATCAGCCCCCCATTGGAAACAATATGCCGACAGCAGGCGGCCGAGCATTATCGGCTCTACCGTCACCGCTTCGAACAACCGGAAGTCAACGTCGGAATCGAAAAATCTGCGGAAGGCGAAGATGTGCAAAAACAACTCGAACGCCATGAACTCGATCAAAATCGTCCAGCAGGTGCTGGCCAGCATGGAACCCGTTCATCGTGCTGTGCTGGTGCGGCACGAATTCGAGAACGAATCACTGGAGGTCATTGCGAAAGTGCTGGGCATTGGGCGCAATACCGCAGGCGCGCGACTTACCGAAGCCAAGACGATTTTTCGGCTACGCGCCGAACGAATGATTGGCAAAAACCGTGCAGGCATGTTGCTTTTGCCATTCAATGTGGAAACCGACGCGAGCAACTGGGACCCGTCGCCCGGATTCCTCGACGAAGTCAATCGGCGTGTCTGGTCTGGGCTTACGCGGGAACTGGGCTGGCCCGAATCACCGCCACCGGTTTTGGTTGGTCGCGATGCGGACGACGAGGCACCGCAATCAGGCGCGCGCCGTATTCGCGCCGAACTGCCATCCGCGCCAACACCGCGCTGGCATAAGCTGGTTTATCCCGCTTCGTTGTTGGCTACTTTCGGCCTTGGTTGCCTGATCGGCGCGTTGTTCTGGCCGCACGATTCGCTGCTTGTTGCCCGGCACATTCCGTCAATGCATGGAGTGATCATAACAACCGATCAACTTCCACCCGAGCACGACGCATCGCCAGTTGCAGTTTCCAGCCCGCCGGAAGCTACGGTCGTCGCAAAACCGACCCCTTCATTCGCCATTTCCACGCCGCGGTTCGACCGTGAGTTATCAACGCTCGACGCTGCTCGAACCCTATTGGTGCAGGCAAAATATGCCGAGGCATTGATCGCATTCCGGCAGCACGAGCGCGAATTCCCAAAGAGTGAACATGCCGAAGCGCGAAACCGTTATATGGCGCTGGCGTTGGAAGGGCAAAAGCGCGCCGTCGCTGCGACCCCCTGAGTTTTTTTTCGGTCACCCGTCTTTTTGTTGTGCAGCCCGTGGTCCCCGACGCGTCTTCGCAAAAAGAGGGGCACGACGTTCGTCCGGCAGGGCATGCGGACACCGAGGAATCGTCGTGCCCCTCCATTTCGACGAGGAGGACGTTATGCCAGTTCGGAGCATCGTTGATCCATTCGCGCAGCGAATTGGTGCGCGTATGCGTGATTTACGGCAAGAGCGTGGAATGTCGCTTGCAGCAATGCAAACCGCGTGTGGCGTATCAAAAGGGCATTTGTCGAATATCGAACGCGGTCAGGTGTTGTTGAACGTCGTGACGCTTTACACGATCGCCCAGGGGCTCGGCGTAGAAGTCGTGGAGATTCTTATAAAACCGCATTCGCCGAAGCAGAGCGCGGCCGCGAGATGACGAGCGTGTGCACGTGGTTCGCTGCCATTCCGACAACGATTGCCACGTATTTGCAACGGCCGCGTTTGTCGGACCATCTTCCACCCGTCCCGGAGTGCGAAAGCTCCGAAATGACGCGTGGGTCAGCCGTTGTGGCCAGCGCGAACGAGAGCGCCGAAAAGATGTTTCTGGACATCATGCGCGCACCATCGGAATATGTCGACGCGGTCATTCTTGTTGCACGTGCGACGCACGCACTTCGAAAGTGCGGTGATGCTGTGTTCGCGGAAGGATTCGTCGTCTTTACGCTTTCCCGTATGGGGCCGGATAACGACGGCACGATTTCGATTGGGCGATTGCGCGAACGATTGCACGATACGCGAATGCATCGCGATCAGTGTATGGTCCGCGCAATCGTGCCGACCTTATTACGGCTCGAAAAGCAAGGCGTTGTAGCACTTCAGATGGAAACCACGAGCGACATCGGCGGTACGTCTCGGTTCATTCAATTGGATGACGTACGTATTCGGTTGCTCGAAAAACCATGAAAGCGTTGTACTGCGTTGACTTGGCGAAATCGAGTTGCAATGAGCCTCGACGACCCTTGATGAACCGCAATACGCGGAGATGGCGTTGGGAGCGTGAAGACCGACGGTTACCGTTTGGTTGCCGCGATAAACGATAGAACTCCGGTACATTTTCGCCCGAGTTCGAATCCAAAGGAACCTTGAAATTCGCAAAGCGTTTTGGCACCAGCCATGTCGCTGGGTTTTCCGGACAAAATGGCTTTGGCTGCGAGTGGTTCTGACCGTCGACTGAGTTCGTCACGCCAAGCCGTCACTTTTTCGATGTCTTTGCTTTTCAAAGCTTCCCGCAAATCATCGGAGACTCGGTCCGTGGTGGTCCACGCGCTGCTCGAACCTGCCGCGGCTTGGGCATAAATGCCGAAAAATCGATTGCCCGCGGGGGTATCTTGACAAGGCATATCTTTTTTCGTTTGCAATAAATCGTTCGTTTCGAGTTCCAATTTGACGGCTCGTGCGAGGAGAGCGGCGGCGGTTTTGGCTTGGTTTGTATCTTCGGGCGTCAGTTTTCCGGCGGCGAAGTTTTTGGCCAATGTGTCACACGCAGCTTCACGGGCAGCGATGGCCCTGACGCTCGCGCATTCTTTCAATCTATCGTCTTGACGGCGAATTTGATCGGGTGTGGCATGGGTGGCATCTGCGTTCGAGATGGTTTCTACTTTGCAGGGATCTTGGTTCGCGATTGCCGCTTCGACGTGGGCCCGAGCATCTTTCACTTTTTTCTCGGACCACAAGGCGAGGCCCCCCGCCAGGGCGAGAACGAGCACGACGGACAATGCCGCAATACGCGTGATCTTCCGACGTTTCAGAGATCGCTTGACGAGCGGACTAACTTCGATGATATCGCCACATTGGGCCACGAGCGCTTCCCAAGCGCCGATTTCGGCGGCGAGAGCTTCGAGAGGCAGATACAATTCCTTGTCTCGGACAAACCGTTGCGCCACATTACGCAGTGCGAGCGCGCCGCTTTCTCGGTAAACATCGACGGCGGTACCTCGCGAAAAACCTGTCAGTAATCCTCCGACTCGACTGGATTGTTCGCGGTAGGATAACGCCGCGGCTCCTTGTGCTGCATCGATTCGGTCGAGCGCGGGGAGAAGTGTGTCCCACGCGAGAAGTCGTTCGACTTCGGTGGCTGGGAAACCCACCCGCGTGGCTGCATTCTGGATTCCGTTTTTCAGGCCCGCCAATAGTTCCGTTTTTGCAAACCCGGCGATCGCGTCAGCGAGCGCGCCGTCACGCAAACGCCCAGAAGCTTTGCGGATCGGCGCCAACGCGGGCTCGACTAAGGCATCCCCGACGTCTTTGCCTTGTACCATCGGCGACGATGCTAGCGAGGTTTCGTGCGTAAGACAAACGGAATCGCGATAGTTGACGATTCGGCGTGCGCCAAGAAAAATACTCAATGGGAACACGAGCTGTCGACCGCATCATTCGCTCGATGTTGTTGGGCGTACGCACGAGACTGTTCGAGACCGAAGCGCAAGCGCGTCAATACCTCGAAGCCGAGCGCGCTCGGTTGCGCTCTTCCGCCGCCGCGTGAAAACGATTCTCGCAAGCGTCCTGGCCAACCGCGAAGAATTGTTGTAACTTCCGCGCCCGAACGGGTCGCCGGGGTTGAACTTTCCGGCGCCTCCTTTTTTCCTCGACCCCGATTCTCCCCGCGTGGGGATTTGTTGGAGATAGCTGTGACACTTCGTCGATCTGTTTTCTCGCCCTTCGCTCTTCTCGTCGTTTTTGGCGCTGCTGCATGTCAACCTGGCGATGCAGCTCCCCCCAAGAATGCCGGCCCCGCTACGCGTTTGGTGGATGAGTCCAAATTGCCGAAGCTTCCGCGTTTCGACGTTTCCGAGTTTGATTCTGGCAAGACCGTTTGTCAGGACCTCGATGGGGTCGTCAATGGAAAGTGGCTCGCCCAAAATCCCGTGCCTGCGGACAAAACGACGTGGGGTACATTCGAGTTGCTCGACGAAAGATCGTTTGCCGTGCAGAGGCAAATTGTGGAGGCTGCCGCGAAGTCTGGATCTGCGCCAGGGACGGTTCGACAGAAGCTTGGCGACTTGTACGCCGCGGGTCTGAACGAAGCGAAACTCGAAGCTGACGCGCTCGCGCCGTTGAAACCTTTGTTGGCGCCGCTCGATACGCTGAAAGATGCGCCGAGCATCGGGGCGTATTTGCGGAGCCAATTTGCACGAGGCCGACAGATTATTTTTGGTTTCGGTCCGAGCGAAGACTTCAAGGATGCGAAAAGGGTCATCGGTTACGCGATGCAGG
This sequence comes from Polyangiaceae bacterium, assembly GCA_031415295.1. Taxonomy (GTDB): domain Bacteria; phylum Myxococcota_A; class Polyangia; order Polyangiales; family Polyangiaceae; genus Polyangium. The sequence continues at coordinate 4,616 of JANORL010000209.1, forward strand.
ATGGTTTGTCACTGCCCGAGAAGGCGTATTATGCCGATGCGAAATACCAAGACAAACGAGATGCTTTTGTGGCGCATGTCGAAAAAATGCTCGTCCTTGGGGGCGTAGAAGCCGCCGCGGCAAAAAACCAAGCCAGGGCGGTTCTTGCTTTCGAGACGCGTTTGGCTGGGGCATCGTTGTCGCCCATCGAAATGCGCGATCCAGCGAGTTTATACAATTTCGTGACCCTGGAACAGGCGGACAAAGCAACGCCGAATTTTTCTTGGTCGAAGTTCATGGCCGAGGAAAAGCTGGCCAATGTAAAGGGTTTTTCCCTGTCGCAGCCGAAGTTTTTTGCTGAATTCGACAAGATGCTCGTCGAGGTAGCTCCCGCTGATTGGCAGGCGTACTTACGTTACCATATTCTCGCGGAATCGGCGCCGTATTTGAACCGGGCGGTCGCGGACGAACGTTTTGCATTTTACGGCAAAGTGATGCGGGGGCAACAGGAGCAAAAGCCGCGTTGGAAACGCGTGCTCGATACCATCAACGATAGTCTTGGCGAAGCGCTGGGGCAGATCTACGTCGAGCAAGTTTTTCCGGAAGAATCGAAGACGCAAATGGTGGCGCTTGTGAACAACTTGCGCGAAGCGCTGAAGGCGCGGCTAGAAAACCTCGATTGGATGAGCAAAGAAACGAAGGCGAAGGCCATCGAAAAGTGGAATACATTCGATGCGAAGATTGGATATCCCGACAAGTGGCGTGATTATTCGGGTTTGACGATTCGCAAAGAGGACAGTTACTTTGCGAGCGTGCTTGTGGCGCAAGAATTCGAGAACGCGTATCTACTGGCCAAGATTGGCAAGGCGGCGGATCCCAAAGAATGGGGCATGCCGCCGCAAATGGTGAATGCGTATTACAACCCGACGAAGAACGAAATCGTGTTTCCAGCGGCGATTTTGCAACCGCCGTTCTTCGATCCGAATGCCGATCCGGCGCTCAATTACGGGGGAATCGGAGCGGTCATCGGCCATGAGATGTTGCATGGATACGACGACGAAGGCAGCCAATTCGATGCCGCGGGCAACAACAAGAATTGGTGGACCGAAGAAGACATGAAAAACTTCAAGGCGCGTACCGGGAAATTGGTTGCCCAGTTCGACGAATACGTGGCCATTGATGATTTACATGTCAAAGGTGAACTCACGCTTGGGGAAAACATTGC
>JANORL010000210.1:0-19973 GCA_031415295.1 Polyangiaceae bacterium
GCAACGGTGCGGATCAAGCCGGCGAGTTTGGAAAAGTTCGTAGTATTCGTGCAAAGCACCTCGTACAATCGAAAACTGATTAGCGGAACGCGTTTCTTGTACGAAGTGGAAGACTGGAGCCGTTTGGCCGACGCCGCCTGATTTTCCAAAAATTCACGGCGCCTTGAACTTTCTTGGACTTGGGCCGTCCATGTCCTTCGTGATTCGCCGCGCGTTTCTCCGCTCCCTCGCCGCTCTCCCTTTTGCCGCTGCACCGCTGGTCGCTTTGCCTCGTGAAGGTTTCGCCTGAGGCATGGCGCCGCCGCGCCGTGTGCGCGACGAAGTGTTGTCATTACGCAGGACGGGGTTGCCCGATATCGAATTATTTCGATCGCGTGAATCCATTTACCTCAGCCAGTATCCCACCCAGGGACGATTTCAAGTATCTCCCAACGCTCATGCTATTGCGTTTACGACGCCAGGTAAGAACACCCTGAGTATTGTGCGTCGAGATGGGACGTTGACATCTTTTGCTGGTGTCAATCACGATCAATTCCGAATATCCCCCGATGCTCATTATCTTTCGGTGGCTCGACATTACGAGGGGGCTTATGGGGTGAGTCGCATCGATTTGCGCACGATGTACCATGAGAATCGCGTGCAGCTCCATAGCGTCGTATGGTCGGAGTTTTGTGCCGATGGGCTCGTGGTGCTCGAATACAAATACACGCCATCCGGCCGTGAGAACTCCCTTTGGCTGGTGCCTTGGAACGACGAGCCGCGATTGATTGCTAGGGTCGATGACAACGTCAAGCGATTTGCGTGCGCGAAAGCGGGAACGAGCATTGCGTATTTTTCGCGTGGTCAAGTTTGGTCGATAGCCGATTCGGGAGCGGAACCGGTTCGTGTGGCAGATCTTGGCGACGAAATCGTCAATGCAGAAATGGCGCCCGACGGCAAATCATTGATCGTGGTAACGAAAAAAGACGCATTTCTGCTCGAACAAGGAAACCGCCCTTCTTCTCTCCGAATTTCGCAGGCCCACACCGTGTGGTTTTCCCACGATGGAACGCAGTTTGTCGTCGCGAATGCCCACATGGCGCTTTGGCAACGGGGCACGAAGACGGCGAAACTAATGGCGGACGAAAAAGCTCCCATCCGAACGGCACGTTTTGCACCCATGTCGCCGTGGATCATGGTTTCGCGAGGTCAAGACGCCGTTCGATGGAATCCTGAGCAAAACGAAGCGGAAACGATTGCTTCGGTCGAGGGACAACAAGAGATGCTGGGGGTCGACGTATTTGGTGGTGGCGTCGTCCTTTGGACGGGATCGACTTGGCAGATGGAAGATCACCGCCGAAGTCCCGATTAATGAGCTGTCAACGAAACACGCCTTCCAGCGTCTCGAGTTCGGTGTAATCGAGCCATACGCCGAAACATTCGAGGCACGTGTCAATCGTCACTTCCGTACCGAATCCCCAATCTCGGGAAGCCATTTCGCCGCTACACGCAGGGCACGTGAGCGTTGGCGGGTTATCCCCATGTTCGGCCTGTTGGCGTCCACGCTCATACACACGCTGGATGTGCGACGGGGGCAGAATGTTTGACTCTGTAGAACTCGCAGCAGATTGTATCTTTCGGAGTTCTCCAGCATCGAGGTAAACGCCACCACATCCCGAACATTGCTCGATCTCGACACCGGTGGCATGTTTAATCGTCTGCAATACATCGCTGCGTCGGTGTTGGGTGTCGGCACCTCGATAAGTGCCGGTGGAGGACAAGGCAAGTTTGCAACGCGGGCAATCCATGCGTGACATGATACGCGGAGCTGTTCTGGAGGTGAAGGAAATTTTCATGCAGCTCCTTCGTTTGTGGAAATGGCTTGAATCGACGTCTTTTTTCTGGTAGCGCTGTTTGCCGAGGTTCACGCGATGCGTATTGCGCTCTTGTATCCACCCCCTTGGAAAATTCCTGCCCGCGGTGAAGGTCCCGTTACGACGGGCGACGGGCCTCCTGGGGAATACCGTGACGGAGACCTCGATGCGGATTTTTATCAGATACCTTATGGGCTGCTGTCCATCGCAGCCCAAGTAAAACACGCGGGTCATCAAGTCAAAATCTTTAATTTGTCAGCGTATTCGTGGACTCGCGTGGAAGAAGTTTTATCGGCGCTCGATGCCGATATTTATGCAATGTCGTGTTGGACGGCCAATCGAAGGGGCGTAGCGCTCGTCGCCAAAGCCATTCGTGCGCTTCGCCCACATGCTCCTATTGTTATCGGAGGGCCGCATTCGACACCGCTCGGCAAAGAAATGCTCGAGCATTATCCAGCTATTGACATCGCGACGGTGGGCGAAAGTGAAAATACGTTCCTGGAGATCATCGATCGGGTAGCCGCAGGTCGTAACATGCGTAATTTGCCCGGTGCGGCGTACCGCGTGGATGGTCGAGTCGAAATGGGACCCGATCGCGCTTCGATTGAAGACCTGGATACGCTCGTGTCACCGCATCTTGCATACGATACGCACATTCTGATGACGTCTCGTGGATGCCCGTGGGCGTGTACGTTTTGCGGCGCCGAAAATAGTTGGGGTCGAGGGTTTCGTGGTCAATCCGTGAAATACGTACTCGATGTTCTCGAAAAAACCGTCCCTCGTTTGCCGGTGAAAATGATTCTCGTCAAGGACGATACGTTTACGACGAACCGCAAACGAGTGCTCGATTTGTGTCGTGGGATTCGTGAACGTAACCTTGGTTTTTTGTGGAGTTGTGACACGCGTGTCGATGTACTTGGTGAAGACCTTTTGCGCGAAATGCGCTTGGCTGGGTGTGAGCGTTTGTCATTGGGCGTCGAAAGCGGGTCGCCACAAATCCTGAAGCAAGTCGACAAGAAGATTACGGTGCAAAAAATCATTGAATCGACGCAACTGGCAAAAAAATATGGCATCAAGGTGCGTTATTTCATGATGCTGGGCAATCGTGGTGAAACGGCAGAAACCTTTCGCGAGACGCTTGCGTTTCTCGAGAAAGCCAAGCCCCACCAATACATTTTTTCTTGCTTGTCGATTTATCCAGGCACACGCGATTACGACGAAGCCACGTCGGCCGGATGGCTCGACCCGGAAACGTATTTTACGGGGGATTTTCAAGAGCTGAAAGTTCCTTTCGACGCATCGGAAGAAGACACGAAACTCATGAGCGATTGGTTTCGGAACAACAGTGGTTTGCGGGAATGTTATCGAGAAACCGCGGCGGAATGCGAAGCGATCGTGCAACGGCTGGGCAATCACCACGCCGCACACCTCGATTTGGCCGTGGCGCATTATCGCGAAGAAAACCTGGAAGGCGCCGAGCGGCATGCGCAAAAAGCATTGGAGTTCGGGCATCCATTACCAGGTTTATGCTTGAATTTGCTTGCTGCAGTGGCGTGTCAACGCAAGGAATATGCGAACATGCAACGATTACTCACTGAAGCGTGGCAGCGAGATCCGCAGCATTATGTGCTGGTGCGTAATGTCCAAAAGGTCAAAACGTGGCTAGCGGAAGCGGGCCCTTTGCGCAATACGCCCATCGATATCGAGGGTCATGCGGACTTCCAACTGCTCGAACGCACGGTGCAACCCATGTTACCTGGGGTGTTGCCAGCGGATTTCGCGAGCTGGAATGATTCTACGGTTTTGGCGGAAGGTAATGAAATGCGTGTCCCACAAGCGGGAAGTCACGCATCATTTCAGCCTCGCAATCGATTACGAGTAGTGACCTAACCCATTTCAGTTGCAAGTACCGTCGCTGTTTCCACCGAAGACGTTGGTCCAATACACACCGTACGTTCCGCCCCCTGTCGCACGACCAATGCCAAGGAATTTGTAATTCGCTGAGAGCATGTTCATGTTGTGCCCTGGCGAATTCTTCCATTGCGTAAACGTTGCGGATGCTGTCGAATTACCCGCGGCGATGTTTTCTCCCATTGCCGTTTGGAGCGGGCAAGCGAACGAATAACATGCATCACACGAGCGGTCGACGAAGGACGAACCATTCTGTCCGGTGTGCGAAAAATAGTCTTTGTCACGCATGTCTTCGCTATGCCCTTGAGCCGCGCGGTTGAGCGTGATGCACGTTTTGAGCGGTCCGACGCCATTGCTTGCTCGATGCTGATTAATGAGCGTGAGGAACGCCATTTCTTCGGAATCAAGGCCCGTGGTTTGCACGCCAGAACCTTTGCCGCAATCGCTGGCGCAATTCGCGCACGCTTCGCCCATTTCGCAAATGAGATTGCCGCAAACGGGGCCTCCTCCGCTACTGCTGCTTGCACTGCTACTTGCGCTGCTACTGGCACTGCTACTTGCGCTGCTACTTGCACTGGTGCTCGAAGACGACGCTCCGCCGGTGCTGCTTGATGATGATGATGCGCTCGAACTGCTGGACACATCGCCGCTGCTACTGGCCATGTTTCCTCCACCGCTCGACGATGTCGCACCATTTCCACCATTACCGGTTGATGATTGACCGCCGGTGTTTGTCCCGGTTGGGTTTATCGGGGCACCTCCAGCGCCGCCGACGTCTTGTTCGTCAGGACCTCCGGGGGTTTCACTGATGATGCCGGTGCAGGCGCCGAGGGCGAGAGCGAGTGCGGAAAGGGCGAAGAGCGTGCGTTGTTGCATGATTTCGCGATTGTACGGCAGGTTGATTTTACGTTGCTACGAAGAAACGATGACGGAACGTCGAATGCTGGGTCTGTCCCACCGGATGTTCGGTCGATTTGGTGAATTTGCTGTCATCAAATATGCTGACTCGAAAACTGTACGTTCGTGCCAAATGGTGTATCCTCGCGCCCGCGATGAGTGATACGTCGACGTTTCTGCTGCCGTTCGAAGGTCTTGAACTACCCCGATTTCTCTTGACGCTCGATCAAACATTGGCGGGCATGGCTGGTGCGCGCGTGACGTTTGTCGAAGTCGATGCGCTGCTGGCCGACGATCCGGCGAGAGCGACAATCGAGGTCACGATGCATCGCAGTCTTCTGGATGTATTTCGTGCGCCAGGTGATCCTGAGTTGCCTGATGAAGACGAAGAGTTTTGGTCTGCCGAGTTGATGCTCGTCGATGATGGCGAAGAAACCACCCTCGAAGTAAATCTCGAACGCAACGCGTATGTGATGCCCGCGGTCGTGAAGATCGTGGAAGGCGTATTGCAACGGTTCGAGCCGTCCCGCGACGACGACGAAAGCGACGATGACGAAGCAAGTGACGAAAATGACGATGCTCGGGACGAAGAATTCGAAGGGGACGACGACGAAGACGATGAGAATGAAGACGGCGAAATCGACAACGAGGACGATGAATCCGATGACGAAGTCGACGATGATGAAGACAGTGAAGTAGCAGCGGGCGAGGACGAAGAAGTTGATTCGTGGAATGCGGCTGAAGCATTCGCGCGGCTTCGGTCGATGGCGCAAGATACGTTTGGCGAAGCGAAACTCGACGGCGAAGGGGCATTTGTCTTTCCTGTCGTCTGGGAAGATCCACCAGCGAAAAAAGAAGTACGAGTGCGTAGTTTCGTGCCGACCGTGGCCATGGGGCAGGGCGATCAAGCTTCTTGGGTGGCGCTCGAGTGTGTGGTTTGTCCACTGCTCAATTTGGCTGCGGATGTTGCGGCGGCGATGAATATGGAAGTGGATTTTCCACTGTCGCTCGATGGTGACATGTACGTCATGTCTCAGAGTTTTGCTTTACGGTGTGTCGATGGAGCCTTGTTTGTCGAAATGGCGATTGCCTTGGCGGAGCAAGCCGACATGTTAAATACGGCTATCGAGCAAGGTATCCTGGAAAACGCGTGAGTCGTTACGGAGAGATGAACCATGCCGCGTCCATTTTGTTTTAGAATGCCTTATGCTCGGTTTTCTCCGGCTCATGCGTTGCGGAGCTTGGAAAACGCTGTCAAGCTGTTTCCAGACGCGCGTGTAGAACGCGTGGCGATTGACATGCAGGATCCGGACGAACAGCATTTGGTCGTCGATGTCGAATTGGGTCAAGAGTTGTCGTCGCGAGCGGGCGACAGTGATACCTTGGCGACTGGTACATTAGGAGTGCGTTTCGATGGGCAAACCGTCGCGCTCGTGGTCGACACAGGACAAGCGTTTGCCGTTTTGCCGGCTGTTTTTGCGATTGCCGAAGCAATGCTTGGAGAATTGCGGGACTTGGCGGCAGTGGCGTCGGGAGTCGACGACGACAACGACGATGAGCCGGCAAACGTGGATCGGGATCCATGGCGAGCGCCGGTCAATTTTGATGAACTTTCGCGACGAGCGAAAAAGCTATATTCGGTGGATGCGCGGCGTGAAGGCGCGTTTGGGGTGACGGTCGCTTGGCAGAAACCGGTGCTTCGTACGCAGGGAATGCTTTTTCAATCGCACCAACCGCGGTTCGACGAGGAGGGTGCGACGTGGGTAACGATCGAGAGTCCAGTTTGTCCACGCAATAGGCTGACGCCGGAAGAGGCATTACGTCGCAGTCGAGCGCTCGATATTGGTGCCTTGTGTCTACGCCAGGACCATTATACGATTGTGGCGCGTTATCCGTTACGCATGCTGGATCGCGTGCAATTCGTAACGATTACGATGGCCATCGCCGAAGAGGCGGACAAACTCGAAGCGTTGCTTACGGGCGGCAAAGACGCATACTAAGAGGGTGTCCAACAGGAACAACGGCCCAATCTGGGTTTGTCCGCCCAGGGAGGGTTCGATTTTGCGGCATCGCGGCACCCCGAACTCGCCGCCTACGGCGGCTCAAACAGCGGGGCCCCGCCGCAAACGCCTCAAAATCAAACCGCTCCCTGAGGTACCTCGATCAGCAGCGAAATCCTGATGAACACGCTCTAAGCAATCCCGGCTGGATCGACCGCATCGCGGACGAACCAATGTAAGGTCCAGGGCTGGCCCTGGCGCGGGTCGAGGGGCGCGAAGCCCCTCGTGGGGTGTGGGGTGAAACCCCACTCCTCGATTACGCCATTGATTCGAGAACCAGGGCGATGCCTTGACCGCCGCCGATACACATCGTGACGATGCCGTATCGTTGTCGATTGCGGCGTAATGCGTACGCGCAGGTGAGTGTGAGAATCGCCCCGGTTGCGCCTAGCGGGTGACCGAGCGCAATGGCATTACCCATTGGATTGACTCGGTCGGGATCGATGCCCATTTTCTCGAAGTCGCGCATGCAGGCGATAGCTTGGGGCGCAAACGCCTCGTTGATTTCGACAATATCGACGTCTTTGCCTTCGATGCCTGCTTTTTTTAGTGCATTGCGGACTGCGGGGACGGGTCCCCAGCCCATGATGCGAGGATCGCATGCAGCGACACCCATGCCGGCAATCCGTGCAATGGGTTTGACACCGTGTTTTTCGGCATCCGATTCTTTGCCGATAACCATGGCCGCGGCACCATCGACGACGGCGCTGGCATTACCCGCGGTAATGATGCCATCGGCTTCGAACGCGGCTGAAAGCCTTGCCATTTTTGCCAAACTTGGTTCTTCGATGATGTGCGTGTCGTATTTCACGACGACGTCTCGTCCCAAATCGCTCGACGTAATGGTCACGGGTGAGATTTCTTCGTCGAATTGACCGGCGTCACGCGCTTTCTTAGCATTGACGTGTGAACGCAAAGCGAAAGCGTCCGCTTCTTCCCGGCGGATTCCATAACGACGCCCGAGTTCTTCCGCGGTATTGGCCATCGCAAGTTTGGCGCTCGGATCGTACAGGCTCATGAGAAGCATGTCTTGCAAGTGCGTGCCGGCTGGAAGCGTTTTGGTGTCGATGGGGCCATATTTCTGCACGGCAGCTCCGATTTTATGTCCACGCACTCCGTACAAACTAAACGGGTATTGCATGCTTTCCGCGCCGCCAACGACCATAAAAGGACGGTCTTCGTCATGGCGCATGCCAGCGAGGATGATTTCGGAACCCACGCAAATCGCTTCAGCGCCGCTGCCGCAGATGCGCGCGACAGTCAACGCGGGGACGTCATTGCCAAGTCCACCGCGAAACCGCATTCCTTGTGCGCCGTAAATCGAATCGCGATGGCTATGTTGGGCCATACCCATGACCACATGGCCAATGAGACTCGCGTCGATTTTCGTGTTTCCCAGCGTTGCTTTGACGGCCATACCGCCGAGTTGCGTTGTGGTAAAATGCGAGAAAAACCCCGCGGCCTTGTTGTCCACGAGAATGTCGGCTCGCGGCGTCCGTTTGCCGCCATCGAGAATGACGATGCTGTTTGCTTTGCCCATGGGGAACTCCGATCTCATTCGTGGAGGAAAGCGGCCGGTACACGAGGGCCGTTTTGGACGAAGTTTTTCATGCCAATGTCGAGGTCGATGGTATCCTTGCAACGCCCAAAGCCGCGAGCTTCAATGGCCAGGCCTTCGCGAAGTGGCAATACGAGGCCCTCGCGAAGCACGGAAACAAGAATCGCGTCAATGGCTCGTGAATGGTGACCAAGGTCGACGGGAAGTAAACTTTCGGGCACCGTCATCGGCGCTGCATCGACTGGCCCGATTTTGACCTTGCCGCTCAAAAACGCGCGAATCATCGATTTTGCCTCGTCCATGAAATTGGTTGTGGGGGCCATCGAGGCCCAACCTGAGGCAAACGCTTCTTTGGCATTCATGGATCGACCGGTGCGCAAGAGTTCGACGGCCTTGGGCAAACCAATCAAACGCGGAAGACGTTGCGTGCCGCCATATCCGGGAATGATGCCGAGGTTCACTTCGGGCTGTCCAAACACGAGGTCCGGACCTACGACACGCGCATGGCAGGCCATCGAAATCTCCGCGCCTCCTCCAAGCACCGGACCATTCAACGCGGCGACGACCGGCTTGTTCATCGACGTTATGACATCGAGCACCGAATGCCCAAAATGGCAAATGTTCTCACAATCGGCCGGTGTTTTGAGTGCAGCGAGTTCCCCGATGTCCGCTCCTGCCAATGCTCCATCCTGGCTCGTGAAAATGATTCCGACGACCGAAGGATCGGCGCCGAGTTCTTTCATCGCAGCGGCAATTTCGCCTAGAGTTTCCCGATTGAGTGCATTGCGTACTTCCGGGCGACGTACTGAAACGATTCCGATGTCCGCCTCCCGCGATACGACGAGGTTCTTTCGGAAAGACGGCAGGTTTTTTTCGACAATACTCTGTGGGACCACAAATCCCGGATGATTTGCCGCATACTCCATACAGATGGCGTGCACTTGGTCGATTCCGTATTCTTCCGCGAGCGACAAAAGACCTTTGCGGAATCCCAGCGCCATACGCGTGAGCCAATCGAGGTCCGACGGGGTGCAGATGCCTTGGTCGACCACGAAATACGTTCGCGCAAAAAGAACCGCCAGAATGCGATTCAAAACGTTCTTGCCGAGCGCTTCGTCATGAGCTGCATCACCAGGGTTTTTCGGGTCGTGCCACGAACGATTGCCCACTTCGCGCAAAATGGCGGGCGGAGCAAACCAAGGTCCACCGGTCGATGCTTCTTGCATCAGTTCTTGGCAATGCACCGTCAATAGATTACCACGGGTCAAATCCATGACGTTGAGCGGTCCGCCTCCGGCAATCGCTTTGTGCACGATGGCATCGATTTGCGCGGGCGTGGCCACTTTTTCTTCAGCAATTCGTGCGGCTTCCGAAACGTAATTGCAGAAAATGTCGTCTGCCGCGAAGCACGGAGCATCGGCGGTGATGATCGGAACCTTACCGAGTTTTTCCAACGTACGGAGCATGCGGTCGCCAAACGCCGTGTCGCCGGAAAGGACCACTTCAACGGGTAACGCCCGCCACGCTGGGAAGAATGGGTGGTTGACGAAGCAACGCGCGGGGACTTTGGCGTCCTTTGCGATTTCAGCGCGAGGAATACCGCTTGTCGCAAACCCAATCAAACACTCGGGAGAAACTACATTTTCGAGCGCCGCAATGATCTTGCGTTTGGTTTTGAGATCTTCGGTGGCTGCTTCGAGCACATACTCGCAACTCGCCAAGTCCGAAAGATTCAGCGTTGGCACGAGCGCTTGTTGAACGGCTCGCGCAGCAGATTCAGAAAGCTTGCCTCGTGCGACGGCTTTTTGGACGTAACCGTGGATGCGCGCAGTTCCGGCATCGAGCGCATCTTGCTTGATATCGTGCAAATATACACGGCCGCCCTCTTTGGCGATGGCCGATACGAAGCCATACGCGAGGTCTGGTCCAATCGATCCTGACCCGATCACGCCAACGATCATGAGTAGTCCTCCACGCTCCTGGGCGCGGCCGCCATGCCGAGCCTTCGAGATGCGCGCGAATTATCACTCGACGAGGCGCTTGCCAAGTCCTAACGACGCAATTTGACGATATTGTTTCGGCCACGACCATCGGGCTTCCGCAGATTTGATTGGACACCATGCCGATACATTCGTGGTCAAAAATTGCATCCCACTCGGGGCCACGAATTGCGTTGGGTGACGACGCTACTCACCGTCAAACATGCATTGAGTCAATACTGGGGCAAAAATCAATCCATTCCATTTCGTGGTGTGCAATTGGCTTGGGGCGCCAATGAATTGGTTGATCGCCCATCGATCGTGCATCCACTCGGTGAAGGCTTTCATGTCGATCGCGCCCGGAATCGATGTGACCACCCGAGAATCCGCTCCAAGCATTGATAAACGAATTCTCGCATACCTCGATCGACGTCAACAATATTATCGAATCGAACGGCGTTGGCCCGACGCTCTTTTTTGGAAACGCCGTCATGCAATCGATTGGCAATCAGCTCAGATTAAGCTTGATCCACGGATCCTACTCCGAGCGGGCGACAACCCCGGACATCCATGCAATCGCTCCCATTGAAGGAATCATTCCCCCGCGAGTTCTTCAGGCGACGCTCGAACGATGCAGAAAACCAAGCCCCACACATGAAGTTCTCACGTATCTGCGCTCCATGGCGCCCTTGGGCGACCGTCGATTGCTCATCGCGTTGCAAGAACTCGTATCGCGAGGCTTTTTGGTTGCGGACGGACGCTCCCCGTCGCCTTGACGATCACGTGTCGTTGTTGCCGCCCGAGGGAGGACGTCCGCCGCCGAAGCGAATACTTCCCGGTCCCGAGGGCGCGTAGCGGACACTCTTCGGACCTGCAGGGTTACGTACGCTTTGTGGCATGCTCGTGGTCGATGGTGGCCCAGACAAACTCGAACCGGCGATACTCGGAGGAGCACGAACACTCGCTGGTCCTTGGCTGCTCGGCCCGGTGGACTCATTGCGTCGATCCGCGAGTTCATGCAGGCGAGTGCGCTCGGACAACGTCAAGATTTCACTCAAGTACGCTTCGGCTTCACGCGGTTCACGAAACAGTTTTCGATGCGGATGTTGAGCGTCTCGAATGAGGCGTTGCATCTGCAAGCCCAACGTAGGGCTCGAACCGAGAAGCATTGCCATTCGCAACAGACGCGCTTCGTTTCGCATCGTTAGCATCAATGCTTCGATCATATCCGGCGGAAATACGGGAGCGTCTGCGAGGTCGATAAAAAAAACGTACGTGTTGAGCATTGCGCCGATCATGCGCTCATGGTCGCGCCGCCAAGCTCCGGGTTCCTCGCCGAGAATCGGGGAGCAGAACCGAACTTCGATGAGCCTGCCGACTTTGCTCTCGATCGTGTACATCGCCCTCGGCGCTCAGGGTAGCCGACGACGCAACCATCATTCAAGCGCTCAGGTGACCCTGATGAACGATTAGGTCGGTCGGCATCAAGAAAGGTCCCTATCCCGCGTGAAATTTGTCCAACGAGGAAACGTCTCGTTGGCGCGGTAGACAATCGAGTGTCGCGGACGAATAGGGATGTGCGTGAAGAATGGCACGATGAAAACTGGATCAGATACCGAATTGGCGAAGTTTCTTGTGCAGTCCTTCGCGCGTGATTCCCAGCGTTTTTGCGGCGTTTGTCTTGTTGTTTCCGTGGTCGCGTAACGCTTCGATCAGCAGGTATTTCTCGACGACATCCATCATATCTTTGAGATTGCCGCGCGTGACACCTGATCGTTCGACCAACCCTTCGACCTGACGAATGCGCGGCGACAAGAGGTCCGGCGTCGCGAATGCACCGGGATCGAGCTGAATGACGAGGCGTTGCACCTCATTTTGCAGCTCGCGAACATTTCCCGGCCAATCGTAACCAACCATCAACTCCATCGCTTGCTGACTAAAGCCGCCGACGTGTTTGTTGCCAAAATCCTCAGCGTATCGGTGCAAGAAGTGCACGGCGAGCAGGGGTATGTCTTCGCGTCGTTCCCGCAACGGAGGCAGTCGAATAGGGAATACGTTGAGCCGGTAGAACAAATCCTCGCGGAACCGACCCCGTTTGACTTCTTCTTCGAGATTACGGTTTGTCGCGGCGACGATGCGCACATTCACATGCTTGGGGCTCGTCGCACCTACTGGACGAATTTCACCCTCCTGCAACGCACGAAGCAGTTTGGATTGAAGCGACACCGGAGTTTCCGTGATCTCATCGAGGAACAAAGTCCCCCCATCGGCGATCTCGAACAGGCCCTTTTTGTCTTCCGTCGCCCCCGTGAACGATCCTTTTTTATGACCGAACAATTCGCTTTCCAGCAATGTTTCGGCAAGAGCTGCACAGTTTTGAGCGACAAACAGTTTGTCTCGGCGTGGTGATCGGTAGTGGATCGCCGCCGCCATGACCTCTTTGCCCGTTCCCGTTTCACCTTCGAGTAGGACCGTGACGCGCTTATCGGCAACCTTGTTGAGCTGCCCGAGGACGCCATTCATCGCCGCACTCTGCCCGATGATCACGACGTCTTTTCCGCCGCGTCGGCGCTCTTCGCGCCCCTTCAAAAAGCTGTTTTCCTTTTGCAGTCGTTCTTCCGCTGCCACGAGTCGCTTGATGAGTCGTGCGTTGGCGACTGCAAGGGATGCGTTGTACGCAAGTACTCCGAGCATTTCGACGTCGCTCGCGTGTAACATTGCCGGTGCGCTTCGGTTGTCCACCTGAAGTACGCCGATGATGTCTTCGCCCCGAAACAGCGGCACTCCAATCGTGCTGCGAATCGAAGCACCCATAATTGAATCGCTGTGTCCAACATCGGTCGACGCATCCGCGGCGAGCACCGCAGCACGCTCTTTGACCACCTTGCGATAGACACTTCGCGCGACGGGAATCGGACCTCGTGGAGGACCTCCAACGCCCGTGGGCAAACGGACGCGCGTCATGATGGGTACGTACGCCGCCGTTGACGAATCCCGACCTGTTTCGTCGTCACGCAAAATGACCGTGGCATGCGTAGCCATCGGAACGAGAAAAAGCGCGCCATCTGCGACTTCAATGAGAACTTCGTCGAGATCGACCGCGGCACCAATTCGCTTCTGCGCCGCGTAAAGTTTGCCCAGACGATTGGGATCTTGCTCGATGGCCGCAGCCAAAGGCACGAGTTGCTCGAGGGGCCTTACCGCGACGACGTGTGATTTGTCTGCTTCATCTGGCACCGTGATCCGCAGCGCCACGATGCCTTCGCCATCGCCGGCACTGCCGAATTCCACGATGTCGCCAGATTCGATGTCGACCGGACCCGAGTCGGGTTTTACCGCGGTGCGCACGTCGGCACGCACGTGCCACGTTCCGTTTGTCGAGGCCAAGTCATGCAGCACCACGCCGTCGGCAGACACGACGAGACGTGCGTGTTGTCCCGAAATGTGCGTGTCATCGAGCACGAGATCGTTGGACGGTGCGCGTCCGATATGTACGATCTCGTCACTGAACTCGAACGATCGCCCAGTCGCGAGCCCCTGAGTTACCTCGAACACGACCATAAAACGCTCGGATGGTACGCGCATGAACGCATTCGCGTACTGGAAAACAAAACCCCTCTCGCCAGCGAAGGAGAGAGGGGCTTGGTGCCGATGGGTAGTGATTACTGTCGGGCGAGCAGGCGATACCCGAACTGCTTGAAGTACGAGTAATTGGCGGCTTTGGAGGCGTCCTTTTGCGCTTCGGCCTCCGCAAGCATGCTGAGGAGTTTCTCTCCGGCAACCGCGTCACCCTTGGGCGAGAAGTGGTCGATCGCTTGAACAGTGACGAACCGAGCTGCACCGCCCGAGATCTTCGGGAGCATTTCAAGGAGCTTGGGCTTGACGGCAGCCGTTCCGAGAATGCCGGTCATGTACCCCGCCTTGATGCCGATGAATTGTTTGTCACCGACGTGGACGTTGGGGTCGACGAGTTTGCCCATGTAGCATTCGAGTTTGTCCCCGCACTCTTTGAGTACTTCTTTCGCGGCGTTGGCTTCTTTCGCGTAGCCTTTGCCAATCGTGCTGCCGCCGGTCGCTTTCAGATCGCCGAGTTTGTCGATGTCCGCAATCTGACCCGCCTTCGCAAGTTTGAGAACGAGCACATAGGCGTTTCCGCGCGATTCCTCGAGGTCCGCATCTTCGCCTTTTTGCGCAAGCGCGTCCTTGACGATCCACGGAACGAGCGCCGAATCGAACGTGTAACCAAGTTGTTCGAGCAGTGCGGCACGGCCACCCGCACCCGGTGGAATCGTGAGCGTGAGGCTGGTCTTGTCGAAGACGTCTTGCACGGCCTTCAACGACGCTGGCGAGATGGGCAATTTCAAGAGCTCGCGTGCAATGATCACCTTGCCGGCATCATCGGTCTTGGCAATCGCTTCCATCATCGGTGCAACGGCGTCATCACGACCGATCGAACCGAGAATGACTGCAGCCGGACCGAAGTATGACTTTGCTGCTTCCTTTTGAGCTGCTTCTGGAACTTTGCCGTCAGGACCAGCGCTGACCTTCAACGTCTCGAGCTTCGCGTATTCGATGAGGTCCGCGTTTTCGCCCTTGAGCAAGGACAACACGGGCGCGATCGCCGGCTTGCCGATCTTGATCAACGCGTTGATCGCCGTCTCCTGCACACCAGCCTTGATGGGTGAAAGGATGACCTTGATGAGGTTCGGGACCGCTTTCTCCGCCTTGATATTGCCAAGTACGCGAGCGCAGCCGACCTGCCAGTAGGTCTCGTCGATGTCCTTTCGATCGACGATCGGCTTGCCAATCATCGTCGTGCATTGCGTCTCCCACGATGGATCGGAAAGCTCGACGACGGCATCGAGCACGTCGCGATAGATGAGCTGACCCTTGGGTTTGGAAGGACGCACTTTCGAGAAAGCATCGAACAGCGGGCCCGCAGCGTCTTTGGACTTCATCGCGCCAACACCACGCGCTGCGGCGCGCACGTCTTCTTCCGTGTTCTCCGGCTTGTAGTCCTTGAGCGTCTTGATGAGACACGGGGCTCCACGCACATCACGCGCGTCGGAGAGGAACTTGACGACCTTCGCTTGGGTCTTCTCGTCGAGATCACCCGCAACGCAAATTTGCGAGAGGGGCTCGACGATCTTGTCGAGGACGGGTTTGACGTTTGCCCCGTTGCGGTCCTTGTTGTCCTTCGTCATCGCGTCTTCGAAGAAC
This sequence comes from Polyangiaceae bacterium, assembly GCA_031415295.1. Lineage (GTDB taxonomy): Bacteria > Myxococcota_A > Polyangia > Polyangiales > Polyangiaceae > Polyangium. The sequence continues at coordinate 15,479 of JANORL010000210.1, forward strand.
TGCACGAGACGGCTGACGGCGGGTACGCGTGTGGACGCATCCGAGAGTTTTTTGACGTGCGTCAGCGGGTCATTTTCGTCGCCACTACAGCTAACGGTGGCGCCAATAGCCACGGTCAACCCCGCGGCAACGGCAGCCCCCGCGAGCAATGAGCGAAGAGTAGAGTCGATCGAGCGTGCTGTGCGGAACATTTCTTCCTCCGGTGCTCCCTCAGAAGCGGCCTAGGCAAAGCCCCAATACACCGTCTCGGGTTTGTCCCGTAATGACGGCAATAGCAGAACCACCTCGGCGCGAATCGAATTTGAACGCAGTAACGAGTACGAATTGCCGTGCGCACCACCGAAAGGCGAGCCCCCCGAGGCGTGGTTTGCATGCGACTCAACCCGCTTGCGATCGCGCCGTGCACGCTATTCCCCACAGACATGGGTGTCAATTCGATGGATACGATCCCTGTTCCTCGACGCCCGTAGCCAAGAAATTGTAGCAAACCACACGACTATTTGGCGGTTCTTGGCCTACCCCGAAAGGTGCCAACCACTTTTGAAAAGGTGCCAACCACTTTTGAAAAGGTGCCAACCACTTTTGAAAAGGTGCCAACCACTTTTGAAAAGGTGCCAACCACTTTTTTTGCTCAGCCGATGATCATCGTCTCGGTGAGGAGCTTGCCTTGGGCAAACCTTCGTAAGTTCCAGCGATCGAACAGGGGAAGGTTTGTCCCGTCGGCGATGTGTGCCGCCAAGAGTTTGCCCAGTACCGGCGCCATCATGAAGCCATGCCCCATGAAACCCGACGCTTGGTAAAACTCCTCCACGTCGTCCACCGGGCCTACGATCGGATTGGCATCCGGTGTCAGGTCGTAACAGCCAGCCCACTGACGAAGTACTTTCACCCGCCCGAGTACCGGCACCGTCTGCGTCAACGCTCGCGCATAGAGCGCCAAGAAACGATGCGACGAATCCATGTCGAGACCTTCCGGGACGTCTTCATTCGAGATGCCGCCGACGATCTCTCCGCGCATCGATTGCGAAAAATACAAGCCATTCGACAAGTCCGCGACGAGCGGATCGAGCCACGGCTTCAACGGTTCGGTCGAACAAATCTCGTGGCGATGTGGACGGTTTGGCAGGGACACACCCAGCATCGCCGCCACCAGCGGACTCCACGCGCCGCATGCGTTCACCACTCGGTTTGTCCGGATCTCTCCGCGCGACGTCATCACCGCTTCGATGCGTGGCCCGTTCGTACGAAAGCCCGTCACTTCCGTAAACGTCGCGATGTCGACACCCAGCCCCGATGCACCCTCGGCGTATCCCCACACGAAGGGCCATGGGAAAACCACGCCGTCGTCAGGATTGTAACTGGCACAAAGCAATCCATCCGTGTCCAGTTCCGGAACGAAACGCTTGGCCGCTTTCGGCTCGAGCAACTTCGTTCCTAGGCCGCACTCGTTCTGAATCTTCACGCTCGCTTCGAGACGTTTGCGGGCTTCTTCGGTACGAACCAAAAACAAATACCCGCCCTGCCGAAACCACACGTTGATCTTCATTTCGGCCGCAAAGTCCCGACACATCCGGATGCTTTCTTGCATCAACTGGATGTTCTCTTGGCTGCCGAACTGAGCCCGCACGCCGCCACCATTACGGCCGCTTGCTCCACCACATAGGTAGCTTTTCTCGAGGACGACCGTGTCCGTGATGCCGTGGTTTTTCGCGAGGTGGTACGCGATCGACAACCCCATGATGCCGCCGCCGATGATCACCACGCTGGCTTGATCACGCATCGTCGAACCAGCCTCCCTCTAACGTGGATGACGTACGGCAGCTACAGCCTCGACCACTCGATCGAAAAGCGCCGCGTTTGTCGCGACAATCCCGTTTGGAATCGAAATATCGGCGACTGCGTAGTCGATGAGCTTTCCATCGAGGTCCGTAAAACGACCACCTGCAGCCACCAAAATGGCCTCCGGCGCACACGTGTCCCAGAGCTTCGCACCCTTGCCCGCATGCACGTAGATCTCCGCGTCCGCCGTCACCACGCGGGACACCTTCACTCCGACGGATCCGCACGGCACCTGTTTTGTCACGCCCAAAAACTTCGCCAAAGGATCAATGAGCGGCGGACGATGTGACCGCGACACCATCATTTTCGCGGCTTGCATCTCGCTTAGATCCGACACGCGCAAGGGATGTCGCTCGCCCGTTGCCGTCTCCAGAAACGCAATCGTTTGTGCACCAAGTTTCCCGCAAAGCGCATCACCTTGTTCGGGCATCACCACCACGCCCAGCACCGGACGCCCGTTGACGGCGAGACCAATCATCACGGCGAACTCGGGAATTTTGTCGGCAAACTCGCGCGTCCCATCGATCGGATCGACGAAAAACACGCGTTCGCTGCGCAAGAGACGCGCTACTTCTTCGGCGCTCTCGGGAACGCTTTCTTCTGCGAGGATCTCTGCCCCGGGAAAACGTTCTTCGATACGCTGACAAATCAGCGCATTCGCTTCGCGATCGGCACGTGTAACGGGATCGTTCGGCCCCTTCATCTCCACCTTGAACGGCGTGGCGTACACTTCACGAATCAGTTGCGCAGCTTCGCGGGCAATCTCCAGAACGGCTTCGAGTTCAGTGTCTTTGAAATCGCTCTGCATGATCTGCTCCTTGTCGTCCGCTGCCTGAAGATACGTTCTCACACGTCGAGTCCAGCTGCTGCAAGACGTGCGGCAAGTTCGACCATCGCCGTGTCTTTCAGATAAGGCGGCACGCCCGCGTCCTTCACCAGATGTTCCAGTTGAAATACCGACCGAGCTCCAAGCACTGCGGACGAAACCAACTGGTTTGATAAGACAAACCGTAACGCTACCGCGCGCAAATTCGGAATATCGTCACGAACGGTGGATCGCAACGCATCGAGCTGATCGACGCGTAGACCCAGTTCCTTACGGGTCCAACGATGTGCGCGATGGTCACCTTCCTCGAACTCACGGTCGGCACTCCAATGACCCGTCAACAAGCCATGGGCGAGTACGCTGCGTGCCAGAATGCCCACGCCACTACGTGTCACATCGGGCGAAAGCTGATGCAGATCCGACCCCATGAATGCGTTGTAGGCCAGCTCGATCACTTGCGCCCCTGCGCCAATGGCGGCCTTTCCTACGGCCACACTCCCGATACTCGCGCCCCACGCCCGGACAAACCCCTGGTCGACGGCTTCTTTCATGAACGCCGCGGTGTCGCCCTCGGCGAACGTGCGTTCCGTCGGGTTGTGCAAAAGCACGATATCCAGCGGTTCGCGTCCCAGTCGATCGCGCGAACTTTCCAGCGCGTAACGCAGGTATTCCGGATCGAAACGTTTTTGCGCCGGCGTATTGTCCAGATCGGTGCCGATCTTGGTCACGACGTAGGTGTCGTCCTTGGGCAAACGTTCGGCGAGCTTCTTTTCCATCGCCCCACGACCGTATACATCTGCCGTGTCAAACAGCGTGATGCCTAGGGCGATCGCTCTGTCGAGTACACGATCGACCTCGGCAAACACCATCGGCCCGTAGGCATCTCCGGACAGTCCCCACGTCCCCAGGGCCATCTCGGAGACTTGTAGTTCGGTCTTACCTAAAGAGCGCTTACGCACGAGCCGGATCTACAACGGCTGTCGCGATCCGTCCATCGTACAAGACGTGCAAGTAGTGCGTCTGCCGCTTCCGGTCCCTGCACGCAGGCCCAAGAGATGCACTCCAAGAGGAGTGCGCATGAGGAAGCAAGTCGGCGGCGTATCACGCTCACCGGGTCGACCAGACAAAGTCTCGTGCGACAAGACAGCGCGAGTCCCATCGACGCGTGCTTTGGAAATTGTGGCGACTCGCGGTCGCGACGTGATTGGTGTGCGTCATTTGCTCGATGGTGGCTCGTGTTGGGTCGGCCCTGCGCAGACATCGATCGTCAACATTCCCATGACCGAATTCGGCGGCGCGGCGTCAATCGTTGCCGAAGTCGTGGACGGACGATGCAAGCTTCACGTACCTCCACGCGCTCGCGCGCGAACGCATAAGAAAGACGGCCTTGGACGCTTGCTCGTGGGACCTGTCGATGTCGACATCACCGAAGGCGAACGCGTGGTTGTGGTGCTGGGTGCCGTTCAAATTCGCGCCCGCGTGATCAACATCGAAATCTCGAGCAAGGTCGAACCGTATCGTCGACGTGATGCGGCGAAATGGCTGTTGGCCGTTGCGGTGATCTACTTCGGCGTGTTGGCTGGTTTTGCGTGGGTTGCTCCGGAAAAACCTCGTCGTATCGAGAGCGGTGGCCTGCAACGAGCCGTGGCCATGACGCTGGAACGCGCCGCAGAAAAAGGCCGTCAGCGCCTCACCCCCTAACCCCCTGCTATGAAAGCCGGGCACGTTCTCGCTTACGCTCGAACGGCCCTAGTCAGTGCATTCGTCGGGCTCGCTTCGCGACCCGACTCTTGCACTCTAGCCAGTTTACGATGGGGGGCTACGCCCCCC
>JANORL010000211.1:0-6357 GCA_031415295.1 Polyangiaceae bacterium
CGTGCTCAGCGTACGATGTACGCTTCCGCCGTCCTCCCTAGCATCACAACGCTCGCAACGCGTGATGAACACCCTCTTAAGAACGACGTTGGCGCGGTGGATCACCCATGCGCGGATACTCCAGCATCTGTCCCGTGCGGACCTTCCAGAACGCCGCAAAAGGCTCCAAATTCCACACGTTAGCGCCTCTTCGTCGTGTATCTTTGTTGCGTGATCATGGATGGGAATTCGCCTTCGCTTACGCATCAAGGAACAGTTGACGAAGACCAGCTCGGCTTCGTTCTCGAGGCCCACGGTTCAAGTGTTTCTTTGCCGTGTCGACTCGTTCGAGGCTTTCAAGAAGCGGTCGTTGCGGCGCGAGATCCGCGCTTGCCGATGCCTTCGCGCCTCGTCATCGTCAGTCCGGATGTGGCGACGTTCAATTGGCTTGCTGCGTGGTCCGAAGACGATGAGCAAGTACGGCGTACACTTAGCATTCGTCGACGTTCTGATGGTGCGATGTTCATCGCGGTCGTGACACTTGCGGCCTTTGGCTACGCGACCCATACATCGCTCACGATCGAATCGTTGACGTTGCCTTCGCAAGGTCGTCGCGTGGTGCGCAGCGGCGTGCACCCAAAATCATTTCTTGATGCGATCCGCTCTCATTACAAGCGATCGCTACAGCAAGCGACGGCCAACGACGTCCGACTCCAGCCCACCGATCCGTCGAATGGTGATGCTGGTTGAGATGCAACGTTTGACGTCACAGATCGTTTGCGCTCCGCTGTTCTGGTGATACCTTGGGTGGGCGCCAGAGGGGTGAAAACCCAGGGTTGGTCCTGCCGGAGAGCACTTCGGTGCTGGCACAAAAAACATCGAGCGCTTCATTCGAAACGCCCGATGAACAACTCGAACACCCACTTTGCCGATCGCTCGAACGATTCGGCACGGGGTGCCGGCACGCCGGAGGAGGGATGGTCACCATGCAAGATTTCTGTGGCACGAACCCGGAGGTCTCGGGCAGTTGACCGAGTGGCCCCCGGGTTTGGGCCGAGCGGGTCGGAGGATGCTTCCTCCGGCCCGTTTTTCTTTTGTTCGATCGTTTATCCAAGACGGGCCACCATCGACACGATGTTGCGTCCTTCCATTTTTCGCTTGTCGTGGCTCGCTCTGGCCGCACTCCCGCTCGTAGCTTGCCTCGACAAACCTTACGATCCCGATGGTCCTGGTGAATTCATCGGTGTTTTTGACGTTGATGCCCAACAAGAAACCAACACATGTGGCGCTGGAGCGCTGGGGGCTCTTGCTGCATGGAGCTTCGAGGTGCGATTCGCGCGCGAAATTGGGATCATCTATTGGAACCCGGGTGCGGAACTCGTCACGGGAACGCTCGACGCGGACAAACACACCTTTGCTTTCGACACCAACGTCGTCGCCTACAAACGTGATGCGAACAGTGATCCGTTTCTCCCGCCTTGCACTGTCAATCGTCACGATCGATCGAGCGGAAAGATCGCGGACGACGACGCGTCTTTTACCGGCAAACTCAGTTACGACTGGGCGCCCACGATCGGATCGGATTGCACCGATCTCGTGATGTCCGATTCGCCCGAGTTTGGGGCTCTGCCGTGCGGCATGACGTACACGCTCGCCGCCAAACGTACGGCGACCACGCCTTGATCTGCACGACTTCGCGCCGGTGTTCTTCTCGCGTCTCATGCCGCTCCGCGCTACGGTGCCGCGCGATCGATGAACGAAGACATTGTTTCTGAAGATGGGATGCTGGGGCGTTTTGGCGTCGTGGTTCATGGCGGTGCAGGTCATGTAAACCCCGAACGTCGAGCGCTTCATGTCGAGGGATGCAAACGTGCTGCCGAGGTTGGTCTCGACGTACTCCGTGGTGGCGGCAGTGCTCTCGATGCTGCCGAGCGCGCGGCACGGGTGCTCGAGGATGACTTGCTTTTCAACGCAGGAACTGGCGCGTGCCTCGATGAAGATGGTCGCGTGTTGCATGATGCGTCGATCATGGAGGGACGCGATTTGCGCGCAGGTGGCGTGTGTTCACTTGCGGGTTTTCGCAATCCGATCGCCATTGCCCGAGCAGCGCTCGAAGATGGCCAACACGTGCTCTACGCGAGTGAAGGAGCGGCGAGGTTTGCCCGGGCGCATGGGTTTGTCGCGGTTCCTGAAGCGTCGCTTGTCACGGAAGCAGCTGTCAAAGCACTTGATTTGGTTCGAGCGGGCAAAGGTTCGACGGGTTGGGCGGGAAGTACCATTGGCGTCGTGGCGATCGATCCATCGGGGTTGTTGGCGGCGGCAACGAGTACGGGCGGGATGGTCAACAAGCGCGCGGGTCGCGTCGGAGATTCACCTCTCATCGGTTCAGGTACGTATGCAGATGATGGTGCAGGTGCGGTATCTACGACGGGGCATGGCGAGGGCATGATTCGGTTGTGTATCGCGCACGTGATCACGGATCTGATGCGTGAAGGCGCGACGCCGCAACAAGCTACGCGGAGTGCCATTCAGCGGTTACGAGTTCGTCTTGGCGCAACGGGCGGAGCGATTGCCGTTGATCGCACGGGCAGGTTTGGCTTGGCACGTTCGACGGGGACGATGTCCTGGGCTGCAGCTTCGGCCAACGGCATCTATGCGGGGATTTGAAGTCGAACGCCGGTTCCAATCATAGGCGCATCGATTCGTCAATATGCCGAATGTTTCGGCGACGAGAATTTGAGGCTGTGGTGGAAAATGCTGCGAGTTCGCGGATATTGTTCAGGATCTTCAGGATGGTTCGTCTAGGGGTTCGTGAAAAGTTTTGCTCTCACGAAACGGCTTGGTGGGTTGCGCCAGACGTGAAGAAACAAAAATCGAGGGCACAAAAGAAATGCTTGACGACTATGGTGAATAGCTAAGAATAGGCCCCACCTCACGACACCGAACGGTGTATCGAGGGGACCACCCAAAACTGGATTCCCGATCGGAAAAACATCTGCCAGCGCGCATGGTGCGTAGACTGAGCCCAGTTGAAAATCCGCAAAGGAATTAGGTCAGATCATCATGGCTCTCAATGCATATCTCCGTTTGAAGGGGCAGAAGCAAGGCGAAATCAAGGGTTCCGTGACGCAAAAGGGTCGCGAGAACAGCATCATGGTCATTGCGGTCTCGCATGAGATCATCAGCCCGCGTGATCCCGCCAGCGGTTTGCCCACCGGCAAGCGTATGCACAAGCCCTTCGTGATCACGAAGGAACTCGATAAGTCGTCGCCGCTTCTCTACAATTGCCTCGTCAACAACGAGAACATCACCGAGTGGAAGATCGACCACTACACGCCGCAAGTGAAGGCGCAACAAGGCGTCGGCACCGAGGTCAATCACTACACGGTTCGTCTGATCAACGCGAACATCGCGTCGATCAATATGCGCATGCCCAACAACCGCAACCCGGAACTCATGAAGTACGCTGAGTACGAAGAGGTTTCGTTCACGTACCAGAAGATCATCTGGACCTGGAACGAGGGCGGCATCACGGCAGAGGATGACTGGGAGGCGCCGGTCGTCTGATCGGACGTTCTTTCCTGTCTTTCACGTAAGGCAAACCGGGCGGTCCTTTTTTCGAGGGGCCGCCCGATTTTTTTTGTACTGCTTGCAAATATTGTCCCCACAAACCTTACGAGAATGAACGATCGCTCCACCGCTTCGCCAACCCCGCGCATCGCTGTAGTGGTGCCTGCCTTTCGCGAAGAAGAACGGATTGGAGAGACCGTACGGCGCGTTCCAGGGTTTGTCGAGTACATCATCGTCGTCGACGACGCCAGCGACGACCGGACATCTGCAGAAGCACTCGCCGCAAACGATGGTCGCGTCAGGCTCGTTCGGCATACGACGAATCATGGCGTGGGCGCAGCGATCCTGAGTGGTTATGGCGAAGCTCGCGCACTCGGCGCAGACATTGCCGTGGTGATGGCTGGCGATGGACAAATGGATCCCGATGATTTACCGACACTCATCGAGCCGATCCTCCGCGACGAAGCTGATTACGTAAAAGGCGACCGATTGCGTCATCCTTCGGTATGGCGTGAAATGCCCCTGCACCGTCTCGTAGGCACCGCAACGCTCGCGTGGGTCACCCGACACGCTTCGGGTTTGCCGGCGTTATCAGACAGTCAATGCGGCTACACAGCCATTGGCGTTCAAGCGATGAATTGCGTGTTACGGGAAGGAATGTGGGCGCGTTATGGGTATCCGAATGATTTGCTCGGTACGTTGTCTCGTCATGGTTTTCGTATTCGAGAAGTACCGGTGAAACCCGTGTATCGGGGCGGAAAAAGCGGGCTACGAGCCTGGCATCTTTTTACGATTGGATATGTAGTCGGAAGAGTTGCGGTCAGACGCGTACTTTCGGATCGGCAAGCGCGACCTTGACGAACTCGTTTTGATTGGGACGTTCCCGCCAAACTATTTAATTCTTCAAGCCTTCGGTCGAAATAAAAATGTTAAACGACACCGCTCGATTCAAGTCTTCGTCGAAATGCGCCCGCCTCACACGAAACTCAGATTCGCCCCAGACACAAACCTCGAATTGTTCCCTTCCCTCGCCTGTGTCGCAACGTTCTCGAGACATCGAGCATCGAACGAACTGCCGCAGCAAAACCGCAGGACTGGGCCGAAAACCGTCTACGAGGGTGTTTATCAGGCGTTGCGAGCGTTGCGAAGCTAGGGAGGGCGGCGGAAGCGTACATCGTACGCTGAGCAAGCCCGACCGCCGATTTGCAACGCGCAGCAGCCTGATAAACACCCTCTAACGCTCGAGCCCTTCCGGGATTAGCGTGACGGCGTGGCCAACACGAAGACGACCAAGAAGAAAGACGCCCCGGTGGAAACAACCAAGAGCAGCACGCGTAAGCTCTTCGGAACGGACGGTGTTCGCGGTACGGCAAACGAACCACCGATGACGCCCGAGATGGCTTTGCGTCTAGGAAGAGCTGTCGCGTTCGTCGCTCGACGTGGAAAAAACCGCAAAGTGCGGGTCGTCATCGGCAAAGACACACGTTTGTCCGGGTACATGTTCGAAACGGCCATCGCGTCGGGCATCTGCGCCATGGGCGGTCACGTGATGTTGAGCGGGCCGATTCCCACGCCTGCCGTCGCGCAACTGACGCGCAGCATGCGTGCAGACGCCGGGATCGTCATCAGCGCGAGCCACAATCCATACGGCGACAACGGCATCAAGATCTTTGGCCCAGACGGGTTCAAACTTCCCGACGCAGAAGAAGCCGAAATCGAGCGGCTCATGGACTCGAACGAACTCGACGAGATGCGCGTGACGGGCGCAGCGATTGGTGGCGCCACACGTCTCGAAGATGCACGAGGTCGGTACGTCGTCTTTTGCAAAAACACGTTTCCGGCACATCGATCACTCGAAGGACTCGACATCATCGTCGATGCGGCACATGGCGCGGCGTATCGCGTTGCGCCTGCGGTGTTTACTGAATTAGGTGCCGATGTGCACGCGCTTGGAGTTCGTCCGAACGGACGCAACATCAACCGTGATGCTGGTGCACTACATCCCGAACATGTCGTGAACGAAGTTTTGCGAAGGCAAGCTTCGATCGGCATCGCACTCGATGGAGATGCCGATCGCGTGATCATGGTCGACGAAAAAGGTCAGGTCGTCGATGGCGATGTGGTCATGGCCTTGGTTGCTCGTAGCTTGATCCGCCAGGACAAACTACCACGGCGAACACTCGTCAGTACGGTCATGTCAAACCTGGGTCTCGAGCGAGCGATCGCTGATGAAGGTGGACATGTCGTGCGTACTGCCGTGGGCGATCGGTACGTGGTCGAAGCAATGCGCGCGGGTGGATATTCTTTTGGTGGTGAACAATCTGGACATCTCATCTTCCTCGATCACGCCACCACGGGAGATGGGATCGTCGCCGCACTGAAAGTGCTCGCGATCATGCTGGAATCGGGCAAACCGTTGTCCGAACTCGCATCGAGTGCGATGCAGCGTGTGCCCCAGGTACTCGAAAACGCGACATTCGTACGACGAACACCCATCGAAGCGATGCCCACGATGCGCCTTGTTGTCGATCGTATCGAAAAGAAGCTAGGACAAACTGGCCGCGTGCTCGTGCGGTGGAGCGGCACAGAGCCCAAGTTGCGCGTCATGGTCGAAGGCGAAGATGCCGCGACGATCACCAGTTACGCGAAAGAGATCTTGGAAGCTGCACACCGCGACGTCGCCGTGTGACCTCCGCTGGGTTTCACCCAGGCTCTTGCATAGTTCGTCCGTATTTCGCGCCTCACCCCCCGGCCCCCTCTCCAACTCCGCGGCTTTGCCGCTGCGTGGAGAGGGGGAGATTCTTCCAA
>JANORL010000212.1:0-2597 GCA_031415295.1 Polyangiaceae bacterium
CATCTGCACCACTACAAGAGACTGGCATTGCTTGGTTGGGCGCGGTTCCCCGGCATTGGCGTGTCAGTGCTCTTCGATATCATTTGCAGCATATTGAACAAGGGTGGAGTCCGAGCTGCGAAAACCGTTTGGCAGAGGACCACGAATGGGGCGTCCTCAAGGTTGGGTGCGTCAACTATGGCTCCTTTGATCCGACGGAGCATAAGGCGCTACCACGCGAACTCGACCCCATACCGGCGCTTGAAGTGCAATATGGGGACGTCCTGATGTCGCGCGCAAACACGCGAGAACTCGTGGGCTCTGTCGCTATGGTGGAAATCAATCGACGCCGCCTGATGTTATGCGACAAGCTTTTCCGCCTTCGATACCGCGAAGCAACAATGACGCCTGAATTTCTGGCGTTGGCACTTCAGACAGCAGCGGCGCGGCAACAGATCGAAATGGATGCCACCGGCGCCAGCGACTCAATGCAGAATATTGGTCAAGACACTCTTCGGCGGATTGTACTTGCGTGGCCTCCTGTCACCGAACAGCGTAAAATCGCCGACAAATTGCGAGCAGATACGGTGCGGTTCCGACAAAACGAGGCTGCACTGAAACACAGTATTGTTCTGCTCCACGAATACCGCCAAGCCCTCATCACCGCTGCCGTAACCGGCAAAATCGACGTCACCCGCGAACAGGACGCGTAAATCATGCCCGGCGCCCATACGGAAAAAGCCCTCGAATCCGATATCGTAACAAGTCTGCTGGGTTGTGGCGGTTGGCGCGCAGGTCATCCACACGAATTCGACCGCGAACGCGCCTTGTTCCCCGTCCATGTTTTCGGATTCCTCGAAACGACGCAACCCATTCTCTGGGCCGAACTGAAAAAGCAACACGGCTTGGCTCTCGAATCCGCCTTGCTCGACGCCCTCGGAAAAACCCTGGAATCTCGCGGTACGCTGGATGTCTTGCGCCACGGCTTTAAGTTCTTTGGCAAAAAAATCGACATCGCTACCTTTTGCCCCGCCCACAGCATGAACCCGGACGTGCTCGCGACGTACGCGCAAAACATCCTGACCGTGACGCGCCAAGTGCACTTTCGCACTGGAAGCAACGATTCGATCGATTTGCTCTTGTCGCTCAATGGTTTGCCCGTGGCGACAGCCGAACTCAAGAATCACTTTACCGGGCAAAACGTGCAACACGCGATCACGCAATACCGGCAGCGGGATCCGCGACAACGCTTGTTCGATTTCAAAAAACGCGCGCTTGTCCATTTCGCTGTCGACCCTGACTTGGTCTACATGACCACGAAGCTCGATGGAGACAAGACAACGTTTTTGCCTTTTAATCGCGGCAGTCAAGGTGGCGCGGGGAATCCGGAGCATTCGAGCGGTATTCGGTCAGGCTATTTGTGGGAACAGGTTTGGCAATACGATTCATTCCTGGATATCCTTGGCCGATTCGTGCACGTGATTGTCGATGAAAAAACGACCGGGGGCAAAAAGACGACGAGCGAACGAATGGTGTTCCCGCGGTACCACCAGCTCGATGCCGTGAGGAAACTCGAGACTGCGGCGCGTAAAGACGGTCCGGGACAAAGTTATTTGGTGCAACATTCGGCAGGTTCGGGCAAATCGAATTCGATATCGTGGTTGGCGCATCATTTGGCGAGCTTGCACGATACCCACGACGACAAAGTCTTCGATTCGATTGTGGTGATTACGGACCGCCGGGTACTGGATAAACAACTTCAGGACAACATTTACCAATTCGAGCACAAACAAGGCGTCGTGGCGTGTATCGACGACGATTCGGAACAACTGGCGAAAGCGCTTGCGGCGGCGACGCCGATCATCATCACGACCTTGCAAAAATTCCCGTTTGTCACGGAGAAAATTGGAAAACTGCCGAAGCGCAAGGTGGCGGTGATCGTGGACGAGGCGCATAGTTCGCAAACGGGCGAAGCGGCGCGGCAAATGAAAGAAGTGCTCGCCGTTCGCACGCTGGAAGAAGCCGAAGTTGCGGAAGCGATTGAAGAAGAGGATATGGAAGACCGCATTGCGAAGGTAATGGCTTCGCGCGGGCGGCAGGCAAACATGTCTTTTTTCGCGTTTACGGCGACGCCAAAATACAAAACGTTGCAGGTGTTCGGGCATCGGGACGTCGAGGGAAAACCGGTACCGTTTCATTTGTATTCGATGCGGCAAGCCATCGAGGAAGGATTCATCCTCGACGTGTTAAAAAGCTATACGACATACCGCGCGTATTACCGGCTCGTGAAAGCGACCGAGGACGACAAGCGCGTTCCGAAGCAAGAAGCTACGCGGCAGCTTGCGCGGTTCATGAGCCTGCACGCGCACAACATTGCACAAAAAACGGAAGTGATGGTGGAGCACTTCCGGGCGAAAGTGCGGCACAAATTGGGTGGCAAAGCGAAGGCGATGCTGGTGACGAGTTCGCGATTGCACGCGGTGCGCTACAAGCGTGCGTTCGAAGCGTACATCAAAGAAAATGGGTATACGGACGTCGGCGTGCTGGTGGCATTTTCCGGGAAGGTTTTCGATAAAGAGACGGGGCTTGAATACACCGAGCCAAGTATGAACGTGGGC
>JANORL010000213.1:0-1617 GCA_031415295.1 Polyangiaceae bacterium
GTCGATGGAGCCGACAATGGCAACGAGGTCAATCAACGATGACCGCGATTCCGTGGCAGCAATGCCGTCGCATGACGCTTCGATTCACGAGCGGCCAACGCTTCCGGAATCGAATGCAAGCGACACGGTTAGTGCATCGCCTTCATTTCACGAGCGCGTGATTGCATGGATCGCGTCGATTGGGCGAGCGATTGCAATGGCCTTGCATAGGCCGCGATTGTCCGATCATCTCCCACCCGTACCAGCCTGCACCAGCGCGACGAAAGAGGCGATCGCGCGTGCCGAGCGCATGCTACTCGACATCATGCGTTCACCGCCTGAATACGTGGATGCCGCGCTTCTGATTGCGCGAGCGACGCGCGCATTGCACAAGCGCGGTAACGACGTATTCGCAGAGGGCTTTGTTGTATTCGCATTGTCGAGAATGCCGCCCGACGCAGACGGAACGATACCGATCAAACGCCTCCGTGAGCACGTGCACGATATCTCGGCTGCGCGAGGCATCTTGCCGGTGCTGCTGCGGCTTGAAGACCAAGGCGTCGTGTTGTTAGAGGGGTCTTGCGACCAAGGCGCAAGCTCGTGCATGCACGACATGGACCGAATGCGTGTTCGGTTGCTCGTGCTGCCGTGAATGCGCGTGCGAAAGCTTGTCTGACAAACTTGGGCCGCATGTCTCAGCGTGCTTTATTTTCACTTTTCTTAGAGGACCCCGCTTTCTTCGGGGGCGCCTCCGGTAGCGGCGTGAGATTCACTTCGACGATGAGATCGTCGAAGGTGAGTGCTGCATTCGGTCCCGAATTGCAGCGAAGGACCCACGTGTTGTCCGACTGCTCGACCAGCATGCCTGAGTTGACCAACCATGCATCCATGACGGGGTGACCGCCTGAAAAACGTCGCCAACAATTCCAAAGCAGGACCTCGGCAATTTTCTTGCGCTTGGGAATGATGTGTATCTCCCGTTCAGTTGGAGACATGTCGCTCCACATGACCAGATCTGGAACTTTCTCACCTTCCAGCGTTGCTGTTCCGTCGCGGATGGCGAACCGGAAGCCAGGAACATATTTGGATGATGACGCATGCAGGCGGTGCACCCTCAACAGAGAGGGTATTTCCACACGGATTCGGAGACTGGAGTAAATGCGTCGCCCATCCACGACGATTAAACCGGTTTTTGCTTGTTGAAATAGCGTGGCTAGCTCAGTCATGTCAGTACCCTGGTCTCCGATGGCTATCGACTTTCGCGTGATCCTGCGGCCACCTTTCTACAACGTCTGTGCCGCCTTCTCGCGCTGGTGTGGGTTCGTGGCTCAGATCCATTGACTCCATACCACCTTTTTGGTCGCTCATGCGCTGCGGAGCAAGTCCACGTTTCATCCGCTCTACGTTCTCCGCACCGTGGACTTCCGTCGCATCACTTTTTGTCGCCGCGTTTTTCCAAAAACGTGCACGCACCGTGCTCCAGCTTGGCTTGGCTCCCGTCGCCGTAGGCTTGTATATATCATCCCCGACGCGCCAGCCACTCGATCCGGACGATTGGCTCCCGCTCGGCGGCCCTCTCGTTGCGCCGCCACCCGTCAACTGCTTCGCCAAACCTTGAAAGCCTGCCAAGAAGTTCCC
>JANORL010000214.1:0-15369 GCA_031415295.1 Polyangiaceae bacterium
CTTCGCGACGCCCGCTGCGCCAACGAATCCCAAGCTTGTCCTGACAAACCATCCCGCGGATGACTTGGTCATCGAGCCGGCACCCGTAGCATCGACAAGTGCGTCGGCACATTCAACGGCGCCTGCGGCCAAGCCCAAGCCACCGGGAACGACGAAAAAGACGAAACCGGTGTATGAGCCGCGCGGGTTGTGAGGGTATCGCCCAGGTTGCAGCACGACCCCCCTCGACCAGGGATTATTTGACTTTTGCATAAGCGCCGTCGAATTGGGCCTTGAAGAGGTCCTTTTGGGCGGCGGGGACCATAAAAATGGGAATCGACTTGGGTTTTAACAATGGCAAAACCCAGGCGGGCAATTTGCCGTACCCAGTAACTTCGAGCGGAAGGTTTTTGGAACTGACCTCGAAATCGCTGCTGTAGCTGTTGCCGCCCGAACCTGCATAGGTCCCAGGAGCGAAATATCGATATATGGCCAACCCGGAACCATTGGGGCCATACAAGAGAAAACTGCCGTTCGAATCGACATCCTTCGGCTCGGCTCCTAATCCTTTCGCTGCATTCTTGATGAGCGCCGGTTGATCCTCGGCTTTGGGCGATAATTTCACCGCGTTTGCGATTTCGAGGTTGATGGTAAAGAATTCATCGCCCCGAATGCCATGCGCTCCGCCCGTAAACAGATATGTTCCCAGACGTGCCACGACGAACGGTCCCATTCCTCCTTCAAAATTCACGTTGGCGGAATACTCTTCAACCGCCGGATCGCATTGCCTACCTGTAAAAGGATAACCGTGGCCATCTTTCCACGGAGCGACACGTTTTCCGTCACTGATTCGCGTGAGTTCGGGCATGTCCATATCGGGTCTGGCTAATTGCGGTATGTTGTTGATGGCGAATACGGAACCGTCGGGATTGTGCGCATATTGTGTACAACCTTTGACGATGGTGGTTTCCAGCGTCCATAACGAAGTGCTCGACATGAATAGAATGCCTGGGCGTTCAGCGATAACCTTGGGTTTGTCTCCATCACGTTCGACCCATAACGACCGATATCGCCCTCGCGCCTTTTTGTCCTCCTTCCAAACCACCACAGCGGTGACCGTTTCAGGGTCGATCCCGGTAGGTATGGGTGCAGTTGCAGGCGCAGCAACAGACGCCAAAACCGAAACAGATGGCACTTCGGTGACGGACGAAACCGCAACGGACGGCGCGGCAGCGACCGGCGCAGAAGCGGAGGGCACGATGTCTTTGGGAGGGTCGGCTTTTGATGGGCAAGCGGTGAGGAAAAGAGCGGTAAGCAAGGGGATGAGCGGTTTGGTCATGATTACGCTGGCTCCTCGACACGCATGCGCCTCGAAAAATCGCATTCGATGATACTACGTGGACATGATGAAGATGCCTAGGTCATTGGCAGGTAGGTCGTGGGGGACTTGGAAAGTGGTCGGTTGTGATCACGCTTAGGTCATTGGGGGCTTGGACAAGTGGTCGGTTGTGATCACGCTTAGGTCATTGGGGACTTGGACAAGTCTCGTCGTGTGATGCCGCTTAGGTCCGGGGAGTTGGACAAGTGGTCGATGAGAGAAAGTTTAGCGAGGTGGGGACTTGAAAAAGTGGTCGGCACCTTTGGGGAACCGGCCTTTCCTGGATTGCGCTTGGTGCGACGCTTGATTTCTCGACACAAGCGGCACCCCGAACTCGCCCGCCAAAGCGCGGGCTCAGACAACGGGGCCCCGCCGCAGCGCCGAGAAATCAAACATCGCACCAAGCCGGTCTTCGTATGATTCGGCGGAAGGCGAGGACGAAAAGTGGTTGGCACTTTTGGTGGTTGGGGGATCTGGGAAAGTTTAGCGAGGTGGGGACTTGGGAACCTTTCGGGGACCACACCTTTCGAGGACCGCGGGACACCCGTATGCTCCGCTGGGCATCTCAGGTCAGAGGTGCAAAAGCAATACCCCACGACAGCACTTCATGGGCCAGTGACGTCAATGGGGGATTTTCGCGCGTGGACAATCCCAATCGCTGGGCAAGGCGCTTTTTCGATGCCCGATCCTTCTTCTTCAATTCTGCATCAATCCAACTCACCACATTCTCGAGCGCGCCACCTCCGAGAGCATCGACGACGTAACATGTGCAGTTCTCACGCTTCGTACATCGAGAACTCGACGGTTGATTACATCGATCTCGTTGTGTTTTTTTTGCAATGTCGCTCCAATACAACCGAAACGCCTCATTGTCCTCGTTCTCGACCTGATACAAACGAATGCCCTCCTTGAGATGCGCATAACGAAGAATATCTTGAGGCGCGGATTTCAGCAGTTGGGCAATTCGATCAACACCGAGACGTCGTTGGGGTGACGCTGCCAGCACTTCTTGATAAATGTCGACGGCAATGAGTCCCTCCGCCGTACGCACGTGAAGTGGACGCGCTCGTTGGTACGCCGGACGATCCTTCGCTGCATTCGCTAATTTTAGGAATGTCTGCTTGTAACCACTCCCGGGATGGGTCTCGTCCGCATCGGCGATGGCCAAAATGATGCGCCCCAGATCGGCAGCTCCCTGAAACTCCTTTACGGTGGTATCACCGCCTCCCCCACGCGGTTCATGAACGACGTGCATATTGTCCCACCGCAGAGCCGCGCGTACAACAAGGGCGAATCCAATGAACAATTTCGCGTCCGTTTTATTCTCGCCCAAACACATCGTATACAAAGCTTTGTCGGTTCGATCGAAGATGCCCAGATTAACGCGAATAATCGCCTGGCCGGCATTCCTTTCGTCCACTTTACCGTCGAATGCATCTCCTACGCCGACTTCGATGATCCACGTCAGTTCTGCACGAAGCCCCGCGATTTGGGAATGGTTCTCCTCGATATGTCCCAATGCACGTGTAGCTTTGCGCGACCACGGCTGCCCGGAAGCACGAAGTTTCACGATATCGTCGCGCTCCATCGAAACCACGTGATCGCCCTGGTAATGCGCGACGAGCAGAATCTCCAGGCAGTCGCGAGCGCCCTCTGCCGAAGCGCCTTGGGAGAGCGCGTGCGTTATGGCCGATCCATGGATATGCAGAAGCACGAGCTCTCAATCCTCCGAATTCGACGACGAAGGCACCCGACGTTCCCCGATTGGCGACAAAAAACCATAAGGCCAATCGTACAGCGCCCCATCGGGCCGATATCCAGCCAGAGAAACCTCGGTCTCACCCGTTGCATCATCCTTGTCGAATAAGGCAATTTGTACGTCGTCCGCGGACAACACACCTTCGGAAATCAATTTGCCAAGGCCATTGATGAGGGATTCGCTATGCGTCTCGACGATGATTTTCGATCCGTCGCTTCTGCGAACTGCTTCAGCAAACATGCGGGCGAGTTTGCTTTGTGCTGCGGGATGAAGGTGTAATTCCGGCTGTTCGATAGTCACAATGGGCACTGCGGGCCGTTTATGCATTCCTGGACGAATGCACGTGGCCCATAAAACAGCCGCGAGAGGCAACACTTCCGAATAGCCGAATCCAACGTCGACGAGGTTCACGAATCGTTGCGCTTGGCCTTCTTTGATCAAAATCTCCGCATGCAGGCCCGTCACACGGACGGATGGCTCGAAACCCAAGGCCACTTCGGTGAACTCGGCGAAACTTTGCATTTCCGCGCTCGACAACGACCTTAGAAACATCGGCAGATTTTCGCCATCCGGTTCGACTTCGTCCACGGAAAGGTTCTGAATGCGATACGCACGCTCGGGGTTGACGCGCAACGGTTTTAGATAGGCCACACGACCCATGAGTCTTGCCAAGACATGATCGGCCAACTCGATGATATAGGGGGATCTATATGCGGCAATGGCTGCGGCAATCGATTGAAATTCGTCGTCGTCGACATCGAGTTCCGCAACGCTCTCCTTGAAGCGCTTTTGATTGGATATCGTCGCCAACCGCGAAAGCATGTCTTTCGGCGATCCTATCGGCATCAATGCTGCCGTCCCGACGATGCTATCAGTAGAAGCATTGCCATGGAACAACGGTAGCAAACACTTTGCTAGGCTCGTCAACAATTCCGACTGAGCATCCGTATCGAATTCCAAGTCATCGGAATCGACCGCTAATGGTGATTGGTGAAACGATACCGTCGAAGTCTCGCCCACGCATAACGCCGGCATCAAATGGGCATGGCCGCCCAACGCCAAAGAATTATCGAATGATATCGTCCGATCATTAGCAACGAGCTTCGTCAATTGGCCGTGGCCATCCAACTCCCATTCAATAACATGCCCCGCGACACGAATCTCGTATCTACTCACATAAGGCGTTTCTTGTCCCGCGAGCGTCATGGCGATTTCCACCAAGGGATCGCCCATGATGATGGTGCTCAGCTCTGGCGTCCATGACGGCAGCCGCAATTTGAAAAGAAACGTCACCGTCGAATCAGCCCCCTGATGGCTCGCGGCATCCACCAACGAACCAAAATCGACATACCTCTTGTGATACCAAAGGATCGGACTGTTGCGCCCTGTTTCGACGCTTTGACGAAGCAGAGGAAATGCACGCAAAAACGTGCTCTTGCCCGAGCTGTTGCGCCCCACGAGCACGGTGATGGGTCGGATAGGCACGAGGCCCGTATCCGACAAACAGCGTAGATTTCTCACCCCAAACGCTTCGATGGTCACGCCTGACGCCTACCAACACGATGGCGCGGCGTCAAAGACAAACGTCAACGACGACTGAGGACAGTCAACGTTTCCGCCACGACCCCAACCTGTGGCAAGGGTGAACCTGATCTCGCATCCCACCCCACACAAAATCTTCCACTTTGCCCCCTCGAACCCGTTGATGCGACGCTTCAAACGACTATGCTGCGCGCCCATGCCGGACTTCTTGATGACCAACAAACGCTCGCATTCTTGCAACGCCCTTCGCTCCAGCGACGTGGGCAGCGACGTCGTGCTCATGGGTTGGGTCGCCCATCGCCGCGATCATGGCGGCCGCGTCTTCATTGATTTGCGCGATCGGGAAGGCATCACGCAGGTCGTTTTCGGCCCCGAACTCGATCAAGCTGCGCACGAACTCGCTGGAGAACTACGTTCCGAATACTGCATCGGGGTCAAAGGGCGCGTCGTGACGCGTGTTTCGTCGGGCGGGCAACCCAACCCACGTCTAGCGTCGGGTGAAATCGAAGTCAACGCGACGGAACTGCATATCTTTTCGCGTTCCGAAACGCCTCCGTTCCTCATCGAAGACGAAATTGACACCAAAGAAGAAGTTCGGCTCAAGTACCGTTATTTGGATTTGCGTCGTCCGGCGCTCCAGAGAAACTTCCTTGTCCGGTCGAAGCTTTATCGAGCTGCGCGGGATTATTTCCACGGCCAAGGTTTCACGGAACTCGAAACGCCGTTCATGGTGAAATACACGCCGGGCGGGGCGCGTAACTTCCTCGTTCCGTCGCGTTTGAACCCGGGCTGTTTCTACGCAATGGCGGAATCGCCGCAAATCTTCAAGCAGCTTTTTATGGTTGCGGGGTTCGAGCGGTATTTCCAAATCGTGCGTTGTTTCCGCGACGAAGATTTGCGTAACGATCGTCAGCCTGAATTTACGCAAATCGACGTGGAGATGTCGTTCATCACCGAAGAAGACATTTTCAGCACGATGGAAGGACTCGTGAAGCGCGTGTGGAAAGACGTGCTCGATGTGGAACTTCCCGCGCAATTCGAACGGATTTGTTACCACGACGCGATGCTCAAGTATGGCGTGGACAAACCCGATGTACGGTTTGGCTTGGAACTCGCCGACTTGACGGAAGTGCTTCGCCCGCTGGATGGTGGCGGCGTGCCGATGTTCAAAACGGCGCTCGATCAAAAAGGCATCATCAAGGCGTTGCGTATTCCGGCAAAAGAAGCGGCGGGGTTGTCGCGTACGGAAGCGGACAAGCTCGAAGAATTCGTCAAAGGGTTTGGCGCTCGAGGACTTGCCAGGGCACGCGTTGCGGACGGCGGGGAATGGACGCAATCGCCGCTCAACAAGACGGTCACACTCGAAGCTCGCAATGCGATCAATGCGGCACTTGGCGCGGGTACGGGTGACTTGCTCTTCTTCCAATTCGGATCGTTCAAATTGGTCAATGCGGTACTCGGAGGATTGCGATTGCACCTCGGCAACAAATTGGGCCTGGTGGTCAAAGACCAATGGCGCTTTTTGTGGGTCACGGATTTTCCGATGTTCGAGCAAGCGGAAAATGGCAATTGGGTGGCTGCGCATCATCCGTTTACGTCGCCCAAACCCGAACACGTGGAATTCCTCGGAAAAGAAAATGGTCGTGTCCAAGCACGCGCGTACGACTTGGTTCTGAATGGCAACGAAATTGCCGGCGGATCGCTTCGTATTCACCAACGCGACGTGCAGGCGAAAGTATTCGAAGCGCTCGGTTTGTCCGACGAAGACTTCCGCGCCAAGTTCGGGTTCTTGCTCGACGCATTCAAATATGGTCCTCCGCCGCATGGTGGCATTGCGTTCGGCTTGGATCGTTTGGCGATGCTCCTGTGTAATGCATCGAGTTTGCGTGACGTGATTACGTTCCCGAAGACGCAAAAAGGAACGGACATGATGACGGATGCGCCGACTGCGGTCACCAACGAGCAACTCGACGAGCTTCACGTGCAGCTCAAGAAGTAAAGCGTGGACGCCTTTCTCCTGGGCCTGATCGAAGGATTGACCGAGTTTCTGCCGATATCGTCGACGGGTCATTTGATCCTGCTCGGTACGTGGCTCGGTCATTCCGACGAAGCATCGAAAACGCTCGACATCGTTATTCAGATCGGCGCCGTAATGGCCGTGGTCGTGTATTACCGGCAGCGCCTTTGGGACCTCATCAAAGGCATCTGGCAACGAGAACCCGAACATTTACGCCTGGGAATGGCCGTCGCAGTTGCATTCGTTCCATCCGCGATCGTGGGGCTGCTGCTGCACAAAATAATCAAACAACACTTGTTTGGACCAAGGCCTGTTGGCGCGGCGCTCATCGCGGGTGGAATCGTGATGCTGGTGATCGAAGCGTTCCGTGCCAAACAGGAAAAACCTCGCGAAGATGACTTGAAACAGGTGACGCTGCGACAAGCACTCGCGATTGGTGTAGCGCAATGTTTTTCTTTGTGGCCTGGAGCGTCGCGATCGATGACGACGATCGTTGGAGGTCAATTGGCCGGCCTGGGAACGTCGACGGCTGCCGATTTCTCTTTCTTGCTCGCCATTCCCACGCTCGGAGCCGCCACGGTTTACGATTTGATGAAGAACGGTCGCGTCTTGCTCGATTCTCCCACCGGACCAGCATCACTCGCGATTGGGATCGTCGTTTCATTCGTCGTCGCGCTGGCCGTGATTGCCACGTTTTTGCGGTACTTGAAACGATTTGGGCTCGCGCCGTTTGGTGTTTACCGGATCATCTTGGGCGCCGTGGTGCTGTTCGTGATGTAGGAACCTCGACGTCAC
Organism: Polyangiaceae bacterium; assembly: GCA_031415295.1. GTDB lineage: Bacteria > Myxococcota_A > Polyangia > Polyangiales > Polyangiaceae > Polyangium. The sequence goes on from JANORL010000214.1 coordinate 7,471, forward strand.
TGCCCAGGCTCGTTAAGCTGCGCGTCTTATGAAGAGGTTTTTCCGTCGCACGAGCCTCGGAGCGTGTGGGTTTGCCGTCGTGTCGAGCTCGCTGAGCTGTTCGCCGCCTCCCCTTCCGCCCAAGGTCGCGCCGAAACCGCCCGTCGTGGTGGCTGCTCCTCCGCCGCCTGCGCCGCTACCGCCCGCAAAGTGGATACAAGTTGCCGGAGCAACGGTGATGGGCCCGCAAGTCGATGGTGGAACGCTCATGCTCGTAGGCGGACGCCGCGTGTTGATCAGTGCGGATGGATCGACCAAGGCTGAAACCGCTCCTTCGCCCGAACCTTTGCAACAAATCATCGTGGTGCCTGTGGCTGGCGGCGCCAAACGTTTCATCGCCCGCGGCACCAATGGCCTGTATCGACTCGATGATCTGCTCGGTGCACCTCGAGCCCTCGCACAATCCGAATCTGAGATCCGGTCGATTGGTGCCTTCGTTGGGCTTGTCGTGTTGTGGACGCACAGTGCGGAGTCACCACGCTTCGTCGATGTAGAGACGGGCAAGTTCAAGGTTTTACCGACGCTGCCGCCTCTGCCGATACGCGCCGTGGCGTTTCGCAACGACAAGGAAGGTGCAGCGATTTTCGAAGGTGTCGGGGTCGCCGTGACAAACGATGGCGGCTCGACGTGGAAACGCGTTTCCGAAGACGTAAACGGTGACGCATTGCGGATGCAAGGTCTCAGCGTGCGCGATGGTGCGTTGTACGGATACGTGTACGAGGACGGCATGGCGTCGCCGATCGACGTTGCGACGAGTCGCATGGGCAGAGCCGTGGATCCGCCAACGGATTCGAACGCTTCGCCGTTGGTTCGTTGGGTACGCAAGACGGGCACGGATCCCATCGCGACAGCAGCGCAAAACGGCGTCGAGATTGGCGAAGGCGCAGCACTCGTCGCCAGCAACGGCCTCATCGCCCGCGTCGATCTGAAAACGGGCACCATTACAGCATTGGAGGAGTTTGGCCCCGACGCACGTAATGGTGTCTGCCCCTTGCAACGCGCTGGAAACTCCGCGTGGCTTGCGTGCCCCATCGCCGAACAACCCAACAGCGACGTGTACGATCCGTTCGGGATCATGCGCGTTTCGCTTGACGGCAACAGCATCAAACCCGAGCGCCCGTCCATCATTCGCAGCGGTGAAGCCGAGATGCGTACGTCTCCCAGCGGTGGCGTGATGGTTCTTGGTCAATGCTCATCCGACGACAGCGAGGGCGAAGTTTGTGTACGACAACCTGACGGCCGGTGGACCACGGTCAGCGCTGAAGTCGAGCTTTCCTCGCGCGCGGCAGGTCCGTTGAGCGATGGCCGCGTAGCGTTCTTACGCAACATGTGGAACGGCGACAAACCCGACTCGCAAGTTGCCGAGGACGAACCCGACGAAGAAGGACGCACCGAAGCGGAAGAGTCGGAAGACCCGGTCGAAGATCGCGAAGACCGTGTGGTTCCAGATGGCAAACGGCTGTACGTCGCCGCGGTTGGAGCTGGTCGCAAGGAAGAACGTATTGCCACGATCTCCTGGCGTTCCCATGGTGACGTGCGTGTTCAAAGTCCGATCCAAGAAGACGACGATCACAACCTGCACTTCATCATCGCGGACGACGACGGCGTTTATGCCGTTGTCCAACCGATGGACAAAGAAGCTCGCACTCCTCAACGCCTTGAAGGCATCACCGAAGCACGTCTGCGAGGATCACGCGGAATCGCCGTAGGTTTGGAGGGAATTCGTGCGTCGACGGACGGAGGTCGCACGTGGGCGGGTTTGCCACTACCAACTCGAGCGCGCGACACGCTGATGCAGATCGAATCGATCGCCACGGATCCGACCACGTTTGGCGTGTCGGAAGTGGGCATGTTGCTCGACAAAACCGTGCGAATCGGTTGGGGCGCAACGGACAACATCGAAGACCCCATCGAGCCGGTATTTGATTCGACGTTGCCTTCGATATCGCGTGTCTCGGCACCAGAGCGAACGCTTTCGTGCACAGTCGAAGCGAACGTGCAAGGCACGCCGCCACTCGCGAACAACGGGATGATCCCGTTGCTGTTCGGCAAGAAAACACCGGCTCCCAAAGGGACAAAACGCACAGCAGCGACGACATCGTCAACGCGCGATGGCGTCATGGGCGTCGTGTCGAACTTCGAAGAAGAAGGCTCGGACAAACCTGGTGCGTTGCCTGCAAAATGGACGTTCAACTGGTTTGACCCGACCGAACTCGGCGGCAAACCTCGGTCATGGAGCGGCGCGCCACCCAAAGATACGCCGTGGGGAGCTCAAGTTCGTGCAGTGGTTGCTTCCGGTGCACGTGCCGTCTTCACGTTGCGCGTGGGAGGAAAGAACATCGTGCTTCGTACCAAGACCGGAGGCGGCGTCGAAACGGCTGAAGTCGGTGCAGATGTTTTACCCTCCAGCGATGCCGTGTTTGGAACGGAAAAGGGTGAACCCATCGCGTGGACGCGTGACAATGCGCTCGTCGTTTGGGTGTCCGGCGAAGCGCCGCGCATCATCGGATACGTGAGTTACCGCAGCAATCGATTGCTTGGAGAGCCAACGAAAGATGGCGTGCCCGTTCTACTCAGCGCCCAGGATTGGAGCGCGTTACGCGTATTTCCGATCCCCGTGCTGGACAAGAAAGGCCCCGCCCCCGTAGCGCTCGCTCCCACACTCGATGGTTGGACGGCCGCACCAAACCTTGTGAACCACATCGGACGGTTTGGCACGTGCACATCCAAACCCAAAGCGGCCATGCACTTCACTGTCGTTCGCTCGTACGCCCGCGCGACGATGGACGCCGCGACGGGATCGATTGGCAACGCGCGCTACGACGTGTACCTCACAGGTGCGGACGCATGCGTTGCTCGGCTTTCTGCCACGCACAATCCGGATCGGAGTTCGTCACGTCCGCCGCCAGGCACGACGAGCGTTCCCAACGCGCCGAAAAAAGGACCCATCACCTTCGTCCGCACCGATTTCATTGGCAAACGGGCTGAAGGCGGGGCACGAGGCCTCGCGGCCAAGGACGCGATGCACAAGCTCACGTGCACGCTCGAAGAACGTAAGTAAAAGCGTTTCACTGGGTTTCACCCAGACCCCCTCTGACGTTAAACGGGGCTACTCGCCCTCGACCCCGCAAGGGGTAATGCCCCTTGACCCAGGTATTGGTTCGCCCGCGATGCGATCGAACCAAAAGGCTACAGAAGTCTGTTAAACACGAAAAGAAAAGGTGTCTCATGTCGGATCGGCATTCTCATGGTGAGCCCCATGCGGTTCGAGATTTAGGTGACGGTATCGAGGACAAACTCGTGCCGCTCACGGCTCTCGATCCGCTGAACATCGAGAGCTTCGACGACCTCGTCACAGCCATGAGCCGTACAGCATTCGGCGGCCGCGCACTTGGCGAAGCTTGCGATGTGCTCACGGCAATGGCCGAGGATCCCGAGTGTCTCATCGTGGCGACATTTTCGGGTGCGATGACTGTCGCGAAGATGGGCATCGTGATCGTGCGCATGATCGAAGCGGGGATGATCCATGCCGTGATCTCCACCGGAGCGCTGATGGCCCATGGTCTCAGCGAAGCGGTGGGCTTGACGCATTACAAGCACAACCCGGCTGTGCCCGACGAAGAGCTGTTCGAGAAGGGTTACAACCGCGTCTACGACACGCTCGAGATGGAGAAAAACCTCAACACCATCGACGAGTTCGTCCGCGGGCAACTAAACAAACTCGATCCCAACGTGCCGTGGTCGAGCGAGATGATTTGTCGGCAGCTCGGCAAAGCGCTCGCGGAACAGGGCGATTCACCAGGCATTTTGCGTAGCGCGTATTTGCACAACGTGCCCGTGTACGTTCCAGCGTTTACGGACAGCGAGATGGGGCTCGATGTAGCGGTTTGGAAACTGCGTCAGATCCACGCGTTGCATGGCAACTCGCCGGACTTCGATCCGTTCAAGCACGCGGCTGCACCGGCATTTAATCCGTTCCTGGATTTGTTGAGTTACGCGAAGCTCATCGGCACGAAGAAGAAGCTCGGTATCTTCACGATTGGCGGCGGCGTACCGCGCAACTGGGCGCAACAAGTCGGCCCGTTTTACGACATCGTGGGTCACCGACTCGGCGTCGACGTACAACATCCGCGGTTTCAATACGGCGTACGTATCTGCCCGGAACCTGTGCACTGGGGCGGTTTGTCTGGATGCACGTATTCGGAAGGCGTCAGTTGGGGCAAGTTTGTCCCGCCCGCCGAAGGCGGACGTTACGCCGAGGTGTACTCGGATGCGACGATCGCCTGGCCACTGATCGTGCGTGCGGTGCTCGAGCGTCTGGAAAAACGACGCGGTAAGAAGCACGTCGCGCGCTAGCTGAACGTGAGCTGCTCACGCGCTCGCATCAACTGAAGGAACGGTCAAGGTTCGTCTCGCAACGTTCCTTCGTTCCACGTCAAACCCCACAACAAGTTCGGTGAACACGCGCGTACGCAGCCGCAAGCCCTTCGCACCGTCGAAATCAGCGGGTCGAAGGCGGGCGCTTCTTTGTTTTCGTCGGCGGGCGTTTCTCACCGCTTGACTTTTGTTCGAGCATTTTTCGCAGTTCCGCCACTTCCACAGCAAGAGCGTCGCGAGCTTTTTCCGCGTCAACGCGTCCACGAGCCTCCGCAGCGCGTCCACGAGCTTCCTCGGCGCGTCCACGGGCCTCCGCACTTTCTGCCTCTGCTGACGTTGGCAACAGATCCCGCCCCGCAAGATCGCGCGCCAGTCGTAACACGAGGTCGAGGTCAGGATCGGGGACGGCTACCCAATACAGCCCGAGTGCAACGCATTCGAATACGCCGTTATCGGGTAGTCGCTCTACCAAATCCCCGTCTATATGGTCCCATACCCGGATCGGACGTTTCTTGTCGTCCGCATCGAAGCGTACGACCTCAGCAATACCCGTCGCTCGGTAACGTTCGAGCTTCTCGTTCCAGTCATCGACCGCATCGTCCGAGTCGCTAACAACCTCGACGGCGACTTCCGGCGCGCCGCGTTGCCAAACCTTCCAGATACGAAACGTCTTGTGCGGTATACCGAGCTTGACGAAAACGTCCGGTGCAAGGTTTTTCTTGGCGTTGGTCGGGTCGTAATAGACAAATTGCTCCGACCCGATGGTCGCACGCTCTTTGAATGCGCGCTTCAAAAGAAGGTACAGAATCGTGCGTAGCTCGAGGTGACGGTTGGTCTCAGGCATTTCTTCTGAGGCTGGAAAGTGAATCGGCTGAGGCGGCCGCACGTATCGCCGGCTGCTTTGTTTCGAGTCGCGCGTATCCGCGGTAGATTCAGCGCTCAACATCGTGCAACGCAGGCTACTCCTGCGTATTGACGTCTGCAAGGCAATTTTTTGAAGAGGTTGTGAACGCCAAACCGGATCGTACCTAACGCGGATGTCCAACCCAAGCGTGAATCGTGCATTTTTCATTCAAGCGGACAAGCCGAGCAATACGCTCGGCACGCGAATTCTCCGACAAAGCTAGCAAACCCTTCGACGAAACAAGATCCGATTGGGCAATGGGCGCATTCTGCATTTTCTTGACACCTCGCAAACAACTCGAAAAAGAATTGGCCGAATTCAATACGGCAGGCAAGGCCGAAGACAATAAACGTGACGCTCTCTAAAGTGGCAACGTCGCTTTGACGCTATACAAATCCGAATTGGCCCAAGCACGCGAAGCACAACTCGGCGCTATATCTCATCGAACTCAAAAATCGCGAGAATGTCGCAATGTGCACACGCCCTTGGCGCAAACCCTCGGCGGCAAGCGCGCAGTGACAACGGACGCTGCATCCTGTGACGCGGAGCGTCGATCGGCCGTCACGCGTGTCTCAGGATCACGACGCTTGACAGGCTCCAGACAAGTCTCGACAGATCCCTATGTGCACCAACGTTTGCCAACGTCTACGAACGTATTTGTTTGAGCGCAAAGCGTATCGACGTCGCACACGCCGAGCCCCACGTCAAACGTCAGGGTTTCTCCGGACCTAACACCGGACCGACGATCGGCGTTCCGCCAAGACGAACGCAAGCACGCGGATCTCGCTGCCGCACCCACTCGCACATCACCATGCCCGCGGAAATCGCCCCCGGATACAGACGTCTCGCACGCACACCAGGAGCAACGCACGATCTGTCCAAGAGCCATCACCTTGTCGACAAATTTGTCCAGCTATGCACGTCGTGTTCTTCATCGTCGACGGAGGGATCTCATGCTGATGCGAACGACGTGTTCGGCCATCGTTGCGGTGGGTTTGACGCTGGCCGTGGTGCCGCTTGGTTGTGGCGGAGCGCAAGAGGAGTACCGGAGCGCGGCGTTTCCGCAGGAGGAGCCATCGACGGCGACCAACGAATGGGTGATGCCGGAGGCCATCGTCGAACGGTGGCGAGGGTGCGTCAAAGAGCACGCGTCCGAGTTGCGAACGTATTCGCATGAAACGAAGTTTGATGTGACCGTGACAAACGATGGAGCGGTCGACGGCATCAAAATACGCAGCTCGACGTTGCATCACGAGGCGATTGAATCGTGTTTGACGGGGGCGCTCGAGGGTTTGTCGATACCGCCGTCGATGTTTCCGGCGCGTTCGTCCTCGCAGCCGTTTTCGGGTGGTGAATCGAGCCGGCATTCGCGTGCGCCGTTGGGTGTGGTGCAAGCGGCGGGCGCGGTCGTCGTGCTCGCACCGATCGTCGTCGTCGCGGCAGGCGTGACCCTGGGGGTGTACATTCTTGCGGTGGCCGCGGAAGAGACGATGGAGGCAGTCAAACGCAACAGGAAGCTCAACAATATGTGCCAAGAGCGGCTGGATGAATGCCTCGCTACTACGCCTGGGATCTGTTATCAATGTCACGGTTTTTGCCTCGCACAGGGATATTGGAACGAACTCGCGTGTCCACGATACCGTCCAAACTAACTGGAGATGGAGCGCCCAATGAACGTCGATACAAACGACACCGTCACAACCTGTTGGTCCTGCAAAAAACGACCAGCTTCGACGACGTGGACCAATCGAAAGGGGACACGGAGCGAACCCGTGTGCGAGCCGTGCGTTGATTTACTTCAACTCCAAGAAGCGTTTGGATATGGAGTCTACGATACTGGGGACCTAGCCGTAGAAGGGCGTTATGACGAAGTTCTGGCGTGGATCGACGCGTTCGAAAAGGCCAATCGACACCGAGATCAAGACGGCTGGCTGACGCGAAACATTGCCTCGCATCGCCAACTTACATTATGGGAAGCCGAACGATACGAGGAGTCCCTCATCGCATGCGATGTGGTGGAGCAACTGGGATTCGAAGATGCTTGGTCTCGCTTCGCGGGGCGCGGCGCCAGAGCGCGGGTATTGGAAGGACTCGGCAGGCACGACGAAGCCCTCGCCGTTTTTGAAGAAGCGCTTCGCCACTATGAGTTGGGGTACATCAACGAGGGGCGACACTTGATGAACTTGCTCGTCGAATTCTCCGCAAACGCGGGCAAAGCCGTCGACGAATCGTGGCGCGACGTCGTGCAAAACATCGCAAACGAGTACGAAGTCGAAATGCCCGTTCGTGAAACGCTTGGCGAAACCATTCTCGCTTTGTATGAAATGACGGAGAACATGCCGTCGAAACGGCAACGCGACTGGCAGCAGGAACAGGACCGGATCGCGCGGAGCACCTGACCAGATTTTAGGCTCCTTCTTCATTTTCTTGACAGCCCACAATCACCTGCCGTACGCTAGCTCGCAACCTCCAAACAAACCCAATCCCATGGCTAAAAACACCTACCAAAGTTATACCGAAGAAACGCCCATTCACGCTTATCGCGCAGATTTCGTGCATCGAGGCGCCATTTGCGCCGC
>JANORL010000215.1:0-2617 GCA_031415295.1 Polyangiaceae bacterium
GACAGCTTTTTGCGCACACACAAGCACCGAAAAGCCCAAGAGCGACGCAAATCCGGCACTCAAGAACGGTGCCCATAACGACGATCGGTACAGAAGGAAAAACGCAAGTGCCGCGCCAAACGCAAACAACGGCGGAGTCACCGCCAAAAATCGAGGAATGAGCGGAGCACCGACGACATACGCATCAATTGTCAGAAGCAAGCCGAGCGCACCAACGCCTGCATGCGGAATGTAATGGTAAAGCGTTCCATGCGCGGGACGGCCCAAAGCTTTGCCCAATCGAGGACCGAAACGCACGAAAAGGCGCGCGACGATCCACACCAAAACAATGACGATCGTCAGGTTGCGCGCAACGATCTCGGGCGGAAGCGGTCGACCAATTCGATTCGCCAATGCGGTGAAAACAATCGTCAATCCGATCAAGCCGAAACTGACGACATGACCTCGAGCTCCGAGCACATCGACAGCTCGCGTCGAAAAAGCGGCAAACGCAACCGCAATAACGGCAACCATACCAAACAACACGAGCGTGCGTACGAAATCAGGTCCGCCACCGGCAATCGAACCAATCCATACCAGTGAACCGCCGACAGAACGTAATGCCAACAAAAGGCTAGCGAGGGCAAACCCATCGAGCAACGTTCGTCCACGGGCACCAAATGGAAGTGGAATGAAGCCAAACACTGATCGACCAAAACGGGACGCGCCTTCTGGATTGGGCGTGCGCAGCGTGGCCGGAATGATGAGCGCCAGAGCGACAAGACCCGCGACAAACGCCGGCGGAGCATCTTGCCCGGCAATGATATCCGCAGCAGCAGCCAACGCGAGCCCTGCATGCACGGTGAGAATCCAGCTTTCGTCACGCAACGATCGGACAAGAAGAATGGCCGCCGCACACAATGCCGGCAATGCCTGAAACACACCCGTGACAATGTCTGCAAGACTGGAAGGCATCGCCGGCACGGCAGGTACGACGAGAATCGACAGCCACGTAACGCCAAGAATGGCAATGAGCGAAATGTCATCGAAGGGTCGGGCAGATGATTTCGGGGCAAGCCATCCATAAGGAAGAGCCGCCGCGCCATACACAATCGATGTGGCAATCAACCCAAAACCGAACCAATACAAGAATGGCTCGGGGTGACTCGGAACAACGTACGCCAGCGCCGCAACAAGAGCCAAGATCGCGGCTACGTAATGCGTAAACGGTCGTGTCGCTCGACCACCCAAATGAGCCGACACGGACAAACCGCCCGCCACCGTCGAGGTGACCAAACACGGCGCAATCCCGGACAAACCAAGCGTTTCTTGCCGCGCATATTCAGTGACGAGCGTAATGAATGTCACGCCAAAACTCGCGACCGTCCCCCAGCCGACAAGGACGCGTCGTGGAGCGAGCGTAAACGGAGCAGCCAACAATAACGCTGCGGGAACGATGGCCGTCGTCGCAATGGAAAACGGCGGTTCTCGCTCGGAAATGACCGATGCACCCAACGCAACCGTGACGAAGGCCAACGGAACGGCAAGATGGATGGCGCCAGGGCGCTGCTAAGCTTCGTAGCAAATAAGCAGCACAGCAATTGACGTTACTTTGGTTGGTACCCAAACAAACGACCCTGTTGAAAAAAGATCAAAACGGGTCGCTGTAAAGGCCGCAAAGGCGCCAGCACAAGCCGTTCCGAGCACGAGGGCGAGCGCCACGACGGACATCACGGACGACGCTCCTGGGGCCAGCGCGACGATACCGCGCGGATCACCCGCGCGACGTGTCGCGAGCCATACGGCGCTGCCCATAACGGAGGTCCACGCCATAGCCGCAAGCGCTGGCGCTCCAAAAACGGAGACGTCGACTGCGATTTGGTCCGGAGCGCCAAAATACGCGAAAATGCCCACCGCAATGGCGCCATAAAGTGACGCGGCCACCGCGGCTGCTGCACGAACGCTCGATGGAGTCGTTGCGGCAAAACGGGAAACGGTTGCTGCCACAAATACTGGAACGAGAGTCAAAAAGGGCCAGGTGATTCGTTCACGTTCAGAAACGTTTGTCCCGCCCAACAACAGCTCGATTGCAAAACTCGGTACGAGGCCCGCGGCCAGTCCAAATCCTGCGCCTTTCGCAAACACGGGGCCCGTCAGCAATAGCGAAATGGCCGAAGCCACCATCAATCCGGCACCAGCAAAAAGACCCAAATTCGAGTCCATCCCTCGAGCCACGGCCGCCGCGACCATAACCACAGGCAATAGACCGATCGCAATGCCTCCCAACACCCTACCGGTCACGACCGATCGCCGTGCCAAAAAACGGGCCAATCCGACGAATGCTGCGTGATAACCAAAAAGCGCTCCGGCAATCGTAAGTGGTCTCCACACGCCTTCCAGCGAACGCCACGCCTCGCGGACGCCCATAACCGAGCCGCTAAGGACCAACAATGTGCCAATGAACCAAAAAACTTGCAATGCACCAAGCGGTCTCGCCGCACCGGACGCATCGTCAGCATCGAGTTCGACGAGAGCTTCGATTCCTGGGGCTACAACGCTTTGACCTCGGACAAACACCGCTCGACCGGCGTCGATACCTTCATCCGCTTGTCTTGACGAACTCGGCGCGACATCTGCT
>JANORL010000216.1:0-3751 GCA_031415295.1 Polyangiaceae bacterium
ACAAAATACAAGTACGGTCCATTCGACGCTTTGTACACGGTGACCGATCCGGGCAATGCGGTCACAAAATGGACGCGTGACGCGTTTCTTCGAGTGCGACAACTCGATGAGCCGGACCGCGGGACAACCTATTACGTCAACAATGGGTTTGGCGACGTGCGTTCGTCGACGGATGCGTTGGGTCGCGTGGCGACCTGGAACTTCGATGCGCTTGGACGAACCAAAACGCGCACGGATAAGCTCGGTGCACAGGTTTCCACAACGAGGTGGACGTGGGACACGGCCCTCAATGGTATTGGTCGGTTGCATTCCGTGGTGAGTCCCGACAGCGCGAAGACGTATGCGTACAATAAGCGCGGGCAAACCGAGTCGATACAACATGGCGTGTCCGATGAAGTGTTTACGGCGCGGCTTGGATACGACGACGTTGGCCACGTGAAGACACTCGATTACCCACAGCCGCTCGGTGAAGCGCCGTTCGGGGTGACGTACGATTACGACAACCACGGCTTTCGGACGGGCGTACGTGACAAAACGACGACGGACGCGTATTGGGAATTGAAAGACGTCGACAATGCGGGAAGCTACAAGGAAGAATGGTTCGGCAATGGAACGAAAACGGTACGTGGCTACGACAACGCGAAACAAACGCTGAAGAGCATTACGACGACAAACGGAGCGTCGACGATTCAGCAATTGTCGTATGACTGGGATGAGCGGCTCAATTTGAAAAGCCGTAGCGACGCGTTGCAACCGCAGCAGAAGACCGAACGATTCAAGGTCGACGCTTTGGATCGGCTCACGTGCGCGTATTTCTCGCCAACCGAGAATCCGGCGGCGGCATGTCACACGTCGTATGGATACGCAGCGAATGGAAACCTGACAACGAAGTCGGATGTGGGTATCTTGTCGTATTCGGATCCCGCGCATCCACACGCGGTGACGAATGCGCCAGGGGAAACGTTTGGTTACAATGCAGTCGGCAATCAAATCATGCGGCCAGGTGGCGTTTCCATAGACTACACAGCGTTCGATTTGCCGAGGACGATCACGAAGGGCGGGCAGTCGACTACGTTTGGGTATGACGGCGATCAACAACGTATTCGCAAAACGACGTCAACGAGCGAAACGTTGACCTTCGGGGACATGTTCGAGCAAGTGACGACCGGTGTCGTCAAGGAATTCCGATACTATGTGCAATCACTCGAGCGTACCATAACGATCGTGACGTTTGGAGGTAATGAACCGGGAATCAAATATCTGAACGTCGACCATTTGGGATCGACGGAAACGATTACGAACGAGCTAGGCGTTCAGGTTGAGAAACGCAGTTACGATCCTTTTGGTCAACGTCGTAACGTGATCTGGGGTTTGCCTCCGCCTGCGTCGTTCACGAGCAAGGTAAAACCGGGTTTTACGGCGCACGACGAAGAAGACGAATTTGGCCTCGTCAACATGAAGGGTCGCCTTTTCGATCCGCACATCGGCCGCTTCCTGAATACCGATCCGGTGATCGCAGATATCTTCGACGGGCAAACGCTGAATGCGTTTTCGTACGTCGGGAATAACCCGTTGACGCTGATTGAGCCGACGGGGTTTCAGCAACAAACCCGTGAAGCCATTCCGGAGATATTGGATACCATCGAGCAAGTCGTGGTCTCCGTATATCCGGACGGTTTCGTCCCGCCACCCATTGAAGGGGATTCGGCGGGTTCGGATATAGATACGGGCACGATGGGCACGGGCGCAAATGCGTCACCGCAACAAACCCCATCGCCGGACGTTACGGCTTCACCGATAACGCAATTCTTTGAAGGCGTCGGTGAACGCACGGTCGAAATCGTGCCGGAAATCCTATGGGGCTTGGTCGTCGCCAACATGGGCGCGCCGGCGTCGACGTTGTACCGCGCGAAACCTGGCGATATCGATACAAGTGGCGCCGGAGAACGCGCAATCAATGCGGTCAACGAAGTCAATCCGTTGTATGCGGCCGGGGTCGAGGTCGTTGATGGCACGAATGCATATGAGCGCGGGGATTTCGTCGGCGTAGGCAAAGCGACGCTCGGCTTGGGCGTGACCGTGTTGATGACAGCGATTACGCTGAAAGGAGCGCGTACGACGCGGGGAGCCGGGCAGCCGAAATCGGGAAGTGCTAGTGGACCAGGGAGCGGGAAAAGGGTGACACCAGTGCAGCGGCGAGTCGCGTTGGATGAGAACGGTGGTACTTGCGTGTTCTGTGGAAAGCCTGCGGTGGAGGCGGATCATGCCGTTCCGCGCTCGCGAGGTGGCGACACAACGACAGGAGTCGCAGGCAATTTGCAGCCGACATGCCAACACTGCAATCGCCAAAAAGGCGCTAAAACAAGTGCAGAATATCTACGATGGCTTCAAGGAAAAGAGAGAAGTAGCGATGGATACTGACCATTCAAGCGAAAATGGCTGTGGATCAACAACCAAAACAAAAATTCGATTTCCGCTGTCCGATTCGGACCGGGCCGCGGGCGTCGCGGCGGAGAACCTCTGGGCTGACGCTGTTGAAGGAGATCGGTACAGAATCGATAACATTCCGTTTTACGTATATGGCGTCAGCTTGAATGATACCGTCCGTGCTGCAGACCATGACGGTCAGCTCGTATTCCAGGAAGTCGTGATGCACGGCGGGCACTCTACCTATCGCGTGATTTTTGGAAACGACTCGGATATTCTCAAACCGCAGGCTGTAGCCTTGTGGGAGCAACTTCAAGCGCTCGGCTGCACGCGCGAGATTGCCAAGGCACGGGTCTTCGCAATAGATGTGTCGCCCTCGACAAACATATATGATGTTTACGGCATTCTCCAAGGTGGAGAGGAACAAGGAATTTGGTCCTTTGAGGAAGGACATTGTGGACACGCAGTCTGACGCTGAATTGAGCAATGAGTAGCCCAGGAAGCCAGCGTGCCGTACGTGCGACAGATCGAAAGGCGCGAACCCAGTTGAGGAGTGGAAGCCATGAGCAAAGAAAATCCTGCGGTTTTCTGCTCGCATGTGTTCGAAAGACGTAGCCCCATTCTTTACCTATGCAAAGACGAGGGCGATTGGCTGCCAACTCCGCCCAATCAGGCACAACTTCATCACGATCCATCTATTGTTGGAGGCGGCGGTCGCCATAGCAACCCGGTTGTTCTTTGCCCTGAATGTCATGTTGGGAGGCACTTCAAATGAGTAGCTCCGTAAAATCGTCGGTTTCACTTATCTTCCCCCTCGAAACGGAGGATGGATGGCCCCCAGTTGCGACTGAATCATTGCCATTTCAGGAAACGCGCGACGGTTATGTAGCAGTCCTTCCGCCCCTCTTTGTAAAAAACCTCTCGGTGGGTGATATCATCGAAGTCCGACTTAAGCCGGGAAGCAAAAAAGTCGACTCTTGGCAACATGTCAAGAAGTCCGGACGCACTACCGTGTGGCTGTTGCGGTTGCGACAATCGAGCACAATCGGCGCAGTTCTTGTTGAGCTGCGAGCGCTTGGCTGTAACACGGCAGGGCTTGACGACGCAGGGGCCTTTTCAGTCGACGTTCCTGAGTCGGTTCCAATTGAAACTGTGGACGCCGTGTTAGCGAAGCTCGATGCGAACTCGGTTGCAACAGCATTTCCGTCGATGCGCCATCAAGAGTAAAAGAACACACGGCCACGCATTCTTGTATTCGAGCGCAATCCAATTCGAGACGAACGCTACAAAGGCGTGAAGGACAATCTGCTCCACATGCTCGAAA
>JANORL010000217.1:0-3633 GCA_031415295.1 Polyangiaceae bacterium
ATATGAATCGCATTCTTTCTGGTTCTCTCACGTCAATGGCCATTCTCGCTTCGGCATCGTTTGCCGACGCGCAGCTCGACGTCAATCCGCCGTTGCCTCACGTTTTGCTGCTTATTGACTCGTCCGGGTCGATGGAAGCAATGACCGCGGGTCAACTTCCCGCACAATCGGGCGCAACGTGTGTTCCTGGTACGACGACGCCGCTCAATCGTTGGGCATCATTGCTCACGGTTTTGACTGGCACGATTCAAAATTTTTCGTGTTACGCGCAGGATCGATCGTCCACTCAATTTTATGATGAATTCGTCCATCCTGGCGGCATAAAGCCAATCGATTACAAGTATTACCTACCGTTCCACCGCGTGCTTTCCAACGGCTGTACGTATGGCCCAGGAACACCGGGCACGAATTGGTGGGAGTTTCCAGCGAATGCGATCAAATCGCATCCGTGGGACAATGCGGCGGGAACGTGTTCGACGCCATTCGAACAAGCCAAAGACGGGCTACTCGATGTTTACAGCGATCGCGTGCGTTTCGGGCTGATGACATTTGATGCCAGCCCGAATTCCGGCACGGGACTCATCAATGGGACTCCTTCGTATACGACGGGGACGACGGGTAGTTGGAGCTATTACCTCGATTGGAACAACGGAGGTACGCCGGCCAATGGAAACCCGCCCAACTGTGCAACGAGCGGGTTCGAGCTTGGCGCGAGAAACCCTGCCGCTCCGCCTTGGGAAGGGCGGATGATTGCGTTTGGCGGAAGCAACGCGACGGTTGCGGAAAACGAACAAGTCAATGCCCGTATTCAATCGGCATTGCTCGCCATGCGTCCTTATGGAGCCACGCCGCTTGCCGGCATGATGTCCGACGCAAAAACATTCTTGCTCGACGACGTTTCAAAAGATCCTGCAAATGCAGCCGAATACTTTGGCCCCGGGAAAGATCCGTATTACCTCGGAGGTTGTCGCACGGAATTCATCATTGTACTTTCCGACGGTGAACCCAACCTCGATTTACGTGATGCTTGCGCTACTGGCAACGGCAAATGCCCGTATGCGAGACCTCACGAAACAGCGCATCAATTGGCCACACTTTCCAATCCGATTCGTACGTTCGCGGTTGGTTTTGGTTTGTCCACGGCCAATGGTTTGGATTGCGCAAACCTCACGACCCCGCAACTCTTGGATCCCGCCGGCATTTGCGCCACAGCGACCGGATCGCTCAAAGCTTGCTGCAACCTCGCGCGCCTCGCTTATGAAGGCGGTACCCAGAAAGCCTATTTTGCCAGCGATTTGCCGACGCTCAAAACGGCGCTCGACAATGTCTTGTCGATTGTCGCGGCTGGTTCCACGACGCGTACGTTCCCTACGTTTGCCGGCGCTGGTTCGTCCCAAGCGCAAGGCAGCGCCTCGGCGGCGGGATATCAATTCAATACGTCGTTTAATGCGGCGCCCGGCGCATTGTGGTCCGGAAACATCGAGCGCAAACGTTACGTTTGTCAAAACCAAAATGGCATTTTGAAACCCGTCTTGGCTCCGTTGGATCCAAACAAGGGCGACGATTTCGATGCCAACTTGAACACGAACAATCCGGTTCGGAAGTTTTTCACGGTCATTGGTGCAGACAGTGCCGGCATCGTTCGCTCGAAACGGTCCATTCGGCCCAACGTGACTGTCGACGATGGTCTCGGGCTTTATAGCGGCACCGTCACACCCCTGCAAGACGGCGCCGGTATTGCCGCAACACTCGCCACGAAACCCTCCGCAATGGAGATTCCATCGACCCCCATTCCCGAACAATGCAAATTCATTGGGGGAACGAATACCACGGCGGCCAATTGCGCCGACATTTCCATGCGTTGGGAAACCGGTCTGAGCGGCGTTCCCCTTTCCCGCTGGGGCAAAGCATTTGGCAGCATTTACCATTCAGGTCCGGTCTTGGTTGGCACGCCAAGCGGATATCTACGTGATGAATCCTATGCTGCGTTTGCTGCGGATCCGCTCATTCAAAAGCGACCGCTCATGATTTACACCGCCACGACCGACGGACAACTCCATGGATTCAAAGTGGCGTCGAACGATACGACCGATATGCTCCCAGTCGATGCGTTGCGCAACAACGAACAATGGTCGTTTATCCCGCCTTATGTGTTACCGGGCATTTTGCCGACATATGGGCGTCAAGCATTGTTGCTCGACGGAAGTTTGGTCACCAAAGACGTGATTTTCGAGCGCACGCGGGCGCAAGCCAACGGTGGAGCGTTGGGCGTCAATTGGCGCTCGATCGTGGTCGGCTCAGGAGGTGGAGGCGGCGGGTTTTATTATGCACTGGACGTGACGAACCCTTCGTCGCCGCAATTTTTGTGGCAACTGTCCACCAATGCGCTGGGTGATCCGCTCTTCAGTGGGAAAACGGGCAAAGCGACCATTACGACGGTCGCCATTGACGACGGTAACCAAGACGTCCGAGAAGTCGCGGTCGCTATTCTTCCCGGCGGCGCCACTTCGCTCGCCACGGGCACGTGCAGTCGCCTCACGACGACCTCGACGGTGTGGTCACTCGATAAGTTCCAACCGAAACTCGGAAACAATTCCGTTCGTTGCTGGCAAGATGCCAGCGGTAAGGTTGGTCCGGCCAGGTCGCTCACGATCGTGCGTCTCGACAATGGCCAAGTTCTCATGAATTTCCGCGGCGCAGCGAATGATGGCCCGACGCTTCCGGCGACCAAATTCAAGAGTGGCGTATTCGATTCACCGATTACGGGCGTTCCTGTCGCGTATCCATCGCAAGCGGGTCAGGTTTCCGATCGAATCTATGTCGGGGATGCTGATGGTGCTGTTTGGCGTATCGATTTACGCGATCCGAAACCTATCAATTGGGCGGTCGATCTGGTGTGGGATGCTTATTCGATGGCGGGTGATACCGTCGCGGTGCGACAACCCATTGAAACTCCTGTGATTCCCACGGTCGACGCCATTGGCAATCCTGTGATGCTTTTTTCGACGGGCGATCAAGAGACGTTCACGAAAAGCACGAACGTACGCGCGCGAGTATGGTCCGTTAATGAAACGCGGACCAACGGCGTGCTCGTCACGAAGTCGAATTGGGTGATTCCGTTGGAAAACGGTATCCGGGTGACGGGTCCCATTTCGCTCTTCAACGGTGCCGCGTATTTTTCGACGTTTACACCCACAGGGACGCAGCTCAATAGTTGTTCGGACGGGTTTGGCACGATTTGGGGCGTCGATTACTTGAAAAAGACAAGTTGCGGCAACAATGCACCAACTCCGCCCACCGATTGGCCTTGCGCACGTTATGTGCAAGATCCCATAAACAATCCCGGAGTGTTGTCATTCTTCGAAGATCAAGCCCCGGGCGCCGCAGTATTCGGAGTTTCCGTCGCCCAAACGCCGAATTGTTACGAAGAAGTGACGTACCCCGATCCGTACCTCGGTTCCGTGACTTCGGTCGGTAATTCGACAGCTGGAGAATTCCAATTGTTTTACCAAACGGGCAAACCAAGCGGAGCAAGCGGTGACACCTCGGCCACCACGGCGCATAGCAAAGCATTGCCGCCTCCCCGGACTTCCGTACGCGTTGATTCGTGGGGCTTGGTTTTGGAATGAAACC
>JANORL010000218.1:0-4986 GCA_031415295.1 Polyangiaceae bacterium
GAAATAGGCGGTGTTCAAAGCTTGCGCGCTGGCGATGATGAGATTGCCAGAAGCAATGAGGGCCGCGCGCCGCGAGTCATCGGGCACGAGGTTCTTCATTGCGGCAATGCCCAAGACACGCCCGCCGACTTGGGCGGTATACCGAACGATCTTGATCGAATCGACTCCAACGGTAGGGAGCATGGGATCCTTTCAAAGCCTGGTGTGCTTCAATGAGCGACAGTAATGCGTTGCGGTTGGGCACGTCAAGAAGAAAATCATGAAGTGGTTCGGTTTTCGATAAGCCAATCGGGCGCAGATTTGGGGAGGCTCGGAGGGTTTACCCGGTCGCTCGTCGTCGCAAGAACACGCGTTCCACCACCGACACCGCGGACGCGGGTATCCCAAGCGCGCGCAAAGTCTCGGTGCGTGTTCCGCGTCGTGCCGAAGCAACGAGGGCGGCGTGGTCGTCGCGCGTCAGGATGGAGCCGCGATTCTTTTCGAGTGCCGCGACGAATGCATCGTCGTGTGTTGCAAGAAGAGACGCGTCATCCTGGTTCAGGCGTGCCTGAATCAGATTTTGCCAATGGGCGAGATGGCGTTTCCACGTTGCCGCGTCGAGGTCATGTTCATCGAGAATGGTCCTCGTCTGTTGGGGATGTAATGCCAAAAGCGCTTCCAAGGTGGCGCATTGTTGGATTGAAATAGGTTCGAATGTCGTTTTCGCTGGAATGGTTATGGGTGGAGCTGCAACGGGTGCGGCTTCTTCGGTGTTTGCGTTATCGAGTGGCGGAGCCGGGGCCAGCGTAATGGGTTGCAGCAGGGGCGGTGGTGGTATGGACGACGGCAATGTCGAAATGACCACGTCGAGCATTGCGGGCGGAAGCACGGCTGTCGGAATGAGCAAAACGCCATCGGGAATGGGGACGGGGTAATCAGGTGCTCCTGGTGGCAGCAGCATGGTTGGCGCGGCATTCCAATACGGCGCCGCGGGAATCCAATTCGATTCGAGGGAGTCTTCGTCGTAATTCGCTGGAGGCATCAGCGTATCGTAATCGGCAGCGGATACGGGCAAGACGCGCGCTGGAGGGAGCGGAGTGGACATGGTGCGGGAATCCTTTGCGGCTATGGTTGGCCCAAGAAAATCGCTTTACGTTCCGGGGTCCAGAAATCGGGCTCGTCGGAGACGGTGATCTCGTTGTTCGTGCGGGTGACGAGGGGGGCTTCATAGCTAGAGGTGACCTCCGCATCGCGGTAGTCCTTGCCAAACACCAAACGTACGGCATCGTCGGTCAACAATTGCGGCGCGGGAATGACCGAGCGGTTGTCCAGTTTTCGCGAATCCACATATCCAATGCCCAGGGGATTCGGTGCGAAACCTGGACCGCCATACGCGAATTCATACCGCAAAGGGACTCGATGCACGGCTACCGCAGGCGTCAACGACCACCCAAGAAGCGGCGTAAACATCCACGCGCGCGGTCCGGTCACCGTGACGAATTTCTTGAACGGCTCTATCGCACGATGCATTGCGCATGTGCGCCTGCAATTCAAGTATTGTCTTGGTAGGATTGACTGTGATGACGCATTCTTTTAACGTGTTTACGTCGTGCGCCTGGCTGTCGGTCAACCTATTTTCGTGGCTTCATCTCTTCCGGCTCGAGGTCGGGATGCTCGTTGAAGATGGGCCGCATGATTCCCACGCGCATTTTACCAATGATGATGCTTACGGCTTTGCGGTAGGCCAAGAATTCTTGCCTGCTAGATGTGTCTTTCACTTTTTGTACTGACACGTTGAGTTTGTCCCAGTACTCCAGCATCATAGCGACGATTTCTGCTGCTACTTCTCGTTGCATGACTTCCTGACGGCGGGTGTGGAGGCACCCCACTATGGACGCGGGCACTTGTCTTCGAGATTCTCGGCCATACTATTTTTTTTCTGGCTTTAATTCCTCTGGCTCTAGATCGGGATGTTCGTGGAAGATTGGCCGCATGATTTCCACGTACATTTCGCCCATGGTGGCGCCGACCGCCCTCCTGTAATCGATAAATTCCTCAGTGCTGCACGTATCTTTAACGAACTGAACTGACCGATCCAGCTTGCCCGAGTATTCCCGCATGAGAGCTAGGATTTCTGCTGCTACTTCTCGTTGCATGACACGACCTCACGGCGGGTTCTAAAAGCACCCTGCACGTTCCATACACTCACGAAGACACTTGTGGAATGGGTTTCCTGCGTAGTCCCCGGTTGGTAGCTTGGAATCCCCGCATGAAATGATGCACGCTTCCTTTACTTGGCGGCATCTTTTGCTGAGCTTGCCGACTGCCAGCACCGCGAGAGGGGTCAACACCGTCAGGGCCACCGAATAGACAACCACACGCCCCCCATGCTGCGCAATGAACTCCGCAAGTACCGCCGCGAGCTCCCACGCCACGACTGGATTGGCCATTTCATTGCCCATCGGCATCGTTCTTCCGTTCGTCGTGCTCGCCGTTTGCTCTGGCCGCAATCGTAGCAGCGATTCAGGAACCGCCATATCACGCAGCGTTGTTCGCGTGCACGCTGCGAAATCTGGAGCGCTGTCGGGAATGCCTTCAACGAGCAAGCTGAGACTTCGACCCTCCTGATCTACCCGCACTGTCGCTTCAACCCGAGATGACTCTGATGCAAGTTGATGCCCATATTTTTCAAAACACTCCTGCAATCGCTCAACCGTGATATCACGAAGAAGATGGCGAGCGTTTGGATGCTGCTCACGATATCGCGCAGGGGCCATTTCGATTGAATTCGTACATCCGAGCGGCGTTAATGCGAGCAACAGGCATCCAAGCAACGCGATCGCTGCCACTCGCCGCGCACGCACCAACGTTATTAGGCCAGTCGTCACATGTCTCATCGTTCGCATTGGTGTCCTCCTCGTTTGTATCACTATCCGTGTTTTCTTCTCAGGCCAAGTTGTCGGCATAAGATTTATCGCTCCGATAGGCTACGGAATCGCACGCCACGGGTGTTCCGCCAGCGCCGCGCGATGATTCGAATCGAAACGCTCCAGGGCTCGATTGAAATTGTTCCAATCGACCGTCGGCGCCGGTAATCTCCGCTGACGCAATCAAGGGATACTGCGCAGGCAACCGATCGTCACGATCGCGCAGAGTCAACCGCCCTGGGGCAACATTGCGAGCTGCTTGTAGACGCGTAACGTATTCGCCCGAAACCATGGTCGTCTCCGCGCGGAATGGCAAACGCGCCAAACGCGTTTCGGCTCGTTCGGGCGCGTCGGAAAGCACGACGCGCGATTTGCCGTTTTCGGTCACGAAGAAAACCGATACGCCAGCTTCTTCGAGCATTCGCCGTAAAAAACATGCGTCAGATTCGTCGTATTGCGTTCGAACATTGCGCGGCGGGTAGGTTTCCGACAAACGCTTTTCGTATGGCACTTACCATTCGTCGAAGAGCCGCATGGCAATATCGGGTTCGGCGAGGTGCTGGAAGATTCGCCGATTCGTTCGCTGCGTGGAAAGCCATAACGACGGCACAATGGTCATCGAATACGTCGACAAGGCATCTTCGGCGCTTTCAACGAGCCGCACCGTCGAGAGGATCCCCGACCAAACACGCGATTCGTGTCCGCGGCGCAGTTCGAACGATGCCCCTTGCCCAATCAAATTATCAAAATTGACATTCGCATCCGCACAGAAAGCCTCCAGTGTAATGGTAAAGAAATCCGACATTCGCTCGATGATGCAAAATTGTCGAATGTCGAAATAGATTCCCGATTCCAGCGCGAGCAATAGCCCATTGCCCAGCGCCGAAAGGGCCGGCTTTAAAAACATAGAAGGTGTCCCCTCGTGATGGAGCGAAACGGGTTTTGCGTCGCCGTGAGCGGCAAACCCGTCTGGTGCGAAAGAAACTACCCGCGACCGTCACCCACGTGCAAGGTCAGAAATCGCCAAGGAGCCTCGGGCCGGACATAGATTGTCCGGGCAAAGGCAGGTTTTGGTATCGTTTATCACCGGACGAACAGTCACAAGCTCAAGGAATGGTGTATTAGATTGTGAAAAATAGTTCCTTGACAAGTAGACGATGACGTGAGCGCGGCGCATTCCTTCCTCGGCGATGAACGATCCCGAAGTCGTCGATGTCGTTCGCGAGAACGCCGAACGCAACAAGCTCACGGATCGTGTCGTCGTTCGTGAAGCGGTTGTCGAGACAATCACGTCGCTCTATCCCGTAGTGCTCGCAAACATCGAAACGAAAGTGCTGCGCGTGATCGCCGAAAACCTCGCACGTGTCGTCGCGCCGCACGGCATGTTGATCTTGTCGCCCATCCTTGCTGCCGAACACGACGAGATCGTCGCGCGTTACACGTCGCTCTCGCGATCGCTCCACCACCTCGATACGCGTCGTCGTGGTGATGGCACGGGCAACGATTGGGTCGCGATCGCGTTGGGATCACCATGAAGAGCCCTTTGCGCGTTCCTGTCGCTCGTATTCAGCCGGGTCCTACGATCCTCGATGAAGACGCTTCTCGCTACGTGGCACTTGTCGTCGGTGCCGTGCGGCCTGCATCCGTGCGTCCCAAAAGGCGCGTCACGCTTCTTCAAGCGACATGCAAAAGCGACAAGTTCGACGACATCGTTCGAGACGCAACCGAGCCTGGTGCAAGTCGCGTCGTGCCGATTTTTGCAGAACGTTCCGTCGCTCGTCCGCCAGAAGGACGAACGGCGCGTTGGCGCAAGATTGCGATCGAAGCCTCGCGTCAGTGTGGTCGTGGAGATGCGCCCGCGATCTGTTCACCGATGGATCTTGTCGACGCCGTTCCTCTGTTTGCATCGGGAGAAGGTGTCGTTGGATTTTGTCTCGATCCTGCAGCAACGCAGCCACTAGGCCCCGCGCTGCTCGATGTGAGTCCTGATGTCGAACTCGCGTTCATTGTCGGTCCTGAAGGTGGTTTGACTGCGGCAGAGATCGAAGCGTGTACGGCTGCGGGGCTGGCGAGCGTGTCG
>JANORL010000219.1:0-3138 GCA_031415295.1 Polyangiaceae bacterium
CCACAGTTCCCGACGGTGCACCCTATCAGCTTCCTCATGATTGGTCATGGGTCCGGCTAGATAGCCTTTGCGAACGTATCACGAAGGGATCTTCGCCGAATTGGCAGGGAGTGAATTATGTCGACGAGGGGGATGATGCAATTCTCTTCATCACAAGTGAAAATGTTGGCAATGGGCGGTTGCTGCTTGAAAAGCCAAAATATGTTGAGAGGCGATTCAACGAAATTGAGCCACGATCAATCCTGCGCCGCGGTGACATGTTGATGAACATTGTTGGAGCATCAATTGGTCGTGTGGCGACGTTTGATCGGGATGTTGTTGCCAATGTCAATCAAGCGGTGTGCATTATTCGGTTGGCCGCTCCGCGCATTGCGATCGACCCCGATTTTTTGTTGCATTTTTTGAACAGTCGTACGTGCATTGGCTATATGTTCGACAAACAAGTGGATAATGCGCGCGCCAATTTGAGTATGGGCAATATTGCGCGATTCCCAATCCCACTCCCCCCTCTCCCCGAACAAAAGCGCATTGTGGCCAAAGTCGATCAACTCATGGCCTTATGCGATACGCTCGAAGCGAAATTGCGCCAATCCGAGGACACGTCCCGCAACCTCGCCGATGCCCTCGTCGCCGAATTGCTCGCGTAGCGCAACCGCCCGTTGAAAAAGGTGCCTGGCACCTTTTCATGCAGGTGGCGTATTCTCGAGTCAGGCGAAGCCGATCTCAGTTGCGCCACGCTTGGTGCCATGCAGCGCGCACGTCGTCGGGGATGGCCGCCTGCTCGTAGGGGTGCCTGTTCGGTCCGAGCGTGGTGTGGCCCCACTGGATCAACGCCTCGATGTCGGCCGGGCGCGTACAGCGCAGGACCTCTGCCCACGCCCTATCGAAACCGATGTACCGGAGAACCAACCAGACCCCGCCGAGGGGACTCAACTCAGGATCGTCCCACCGGTAGTCGGCGTACGCGACCGCATCCCAGCCCGACAAGGGCTCTTGCCCTGCTGCGTCAACCCGCTCTTCGTTCACATCGACTTCGCTCCTGTACTGCAACGCGACATCGATGAGTTTTTGAGCGGTGTCGCTGGGGATTCCGTAGACCGACGCGAGGTTGTTCGGATCTACCTCCGCCATGCGGTAAAGCAGGCTGCTCCATGTCTTGTGCCACAGGGCTTCCTTGTTTGCCGCGAGCACGGGCCCGGTCAGCCATCTCGCCACGCATTCCGTGTCTTGCGTCCCGGCTGTCTCGATGAGCGTGCGAAAACAGGTTTTGGCAAGCTCTTCGGTGGGGACCGTCTCATCGAGATCGGTGGGCCCGTCCGGGTCGGCGGCCCATCTTGCGCGGTTCGCGCCGTCAATGGCATATTGGACGCGGAGCACACCGCGTACCGCCGCTTTGACCGCTTCGCCGTTCGAAAGCGTGAGCCCGACGTCGGGCCAAAAGCGCTCGAACCGGTCGAGGCTCAGCCACAGGCTACCTTCGAACCATGTCCAGTTTTCTTTATCGTCGCGTAGATTCAGGGGGAAATCGATCATGGATTGTCTCCGTCGCAGCGAACAAATCGAGATGAAACCAACCTATCACTCGGAGCGCTTTCTGTCTTTGGGGACGTTGCCGATAGGGTTTACCGGGGCTGACGCAGGGGGATTCGGCTTGGGTTCCAGCGGTTTTCCCGGGCCGAATTCCGGTGTCTGTGTAGCGTATTCGCTGGCCAGGCGGGGCAGATCCTTGGGATCACACCCTTCCCATTTGCCCAGCTCAATATTGAGCTCCTTTTGGCCTTTTTTATATTCTTCCAAGTGATTCTTCGCCTTGTCGATCAGTTCACCGTCCGGCTTCCTGCCCCATTTGCCCTTGTTCTCAGCGATCTCGCGCCAGCGCTCCGCGATACCCTTCCGGCCCTGAGGGAAGCCACCGTTAGGCGGCGCCTTTCGCTCCGCGTAGAGGATCTCATGGATCTTCGCGGCGACCTTCGCGCACTGCTGCGCTTTTTTCTCTTGCTCCCGCTGCGCTTGCGTGCTTGGCGCTGGCGCAGGCGGCGCTTGCGATTGCGTATTTGTGATGTGCGCTTGTTGTCGTTGCAAGATCTCCTGCGGCGACAAACGGCGCACACCTTCGTACTCCTGGAGGCTCGTATAAGGCTCCCGCGTGATCGGGTTCAGCTCGGACGCCCAAGCAGGGGCGTCGGTTTCCGACCAGAAATAGAGGATGCCAAACACGACCGCGGCTGCCACGAGTGGGTTGAGCGGAATCACAAAGATGCGCGGGATCCGGACGCCCACACGCGGCTGAATCTGGCGAATACCCGACTCCGGCCCCGAATCAGGCTCCGGCAAAACCGGAGCGGGTTGTGCCAAAAACATTCTTGATACGGGCGCTGCAGGCGCGGCAGCCACCGCTTCTACCTTCCCAGGCCATGACGTCGTTCGAAGAACGCTGGCCATGCACGCTTCGATTTTGCGATTGCCAAGCGTCGATTGCTCGACGAACGCCCCTACGGTTTGGCCGTCGTTTGTCAGGTACGCGTTGAGCTTCACCGTGTGCGTGATCGGCTTCAGTTGGCCGCCGCCCTGACGCACGCAGTTGGCCAGTTTTTCGGTGATGGCCTGGGGTGCAACCTCTGGACGTTGCTCGTGCACCACCAACTCGAATGACGCCTTTGGAAGCGGTTCCGTTTCGGCATCGCGCGACGGCAACATCGAAAACCGTTCCGGACACTGAAGCTCATTGTACGGCGCAGGCAAATACTGGGTACTGCTCGAATCCACATTGGGAGCATATTCAAATACGGTGCGTGCCGAGGGGGCCACCCGATCGATAACCTCCGGGTGAAAATTCGAGATTGGGTTGTTGTTTGCGTCGTAGATCCATTCCGTCGCATCCAGCTCGATACCCGGCGCCAAAAGACAAACCCCACGGCGATCGAGGTGCGGATGGTTTGCCGCAATCGACGAGACACATCCCACGTTGACTAAGGCGACGAACCCCACCAACGGCACGAGCGTTTGGCCGAGCAAACGCTGCAACCTGAACATGATTGTCTCCTTGCCGGGAGGCTATCAGGAGGCCGCTCGCTTGGTCAACGTGTTACGCTTCACTCGGCCGGACGTGGTACCGTTACCGTCATTCCAGGAAAAAGG
>JANORL010000220.1:0-6215 GCA_031415295.1 Polyangiaceae bacterium
TCGAATGTGTATTTGTTGGAAAGAATGAGCGCGGTATACGCGTCCCACATCATCGAGGTCCAAATTTCGCCCGCATTGTGCACTTCGGCGTTCAGAGCGCCACCCGGATTGATCGGAATCATGGGCAGCGCATTTTCATCGGCGATGTGTTTGAACGTGAGCGGGTTTTTCGTCATGTCGCGCGTGTAGGGCAACCGGCGAATTCCGTAATAAAGCTCGTCGTTGAAGGATATGGTCGAGTATTGAGCATCGGCAAACGTGCCGGTCGCAAAATTCTCGCCTTCGCGACTGCCCATGTGCAAGGCCAAGAAATCGCCCCAGCCTTCACCTTGCGAACGCGCTTGATTTGTCCCGGTCAAGACCAAACGGTTATGAATGTAATGGCCCCATTCGTGCGCAACGATTGCGTTGTCGATCGTGCCGTCGACTTCGACGCCCGATACTCGCTTCATGTGTACGCTGATCGGACCAGTCTGCAAGGCCGCCTTTAACGCGTTGCCATTTGCAAGCGTCGTTGACAGCGAAAAAACCGTTAGATTGCCAGGATCTGTGCCGCCCATGCCGGGGGCAGTGGTACCCGTGTTGTTCGCAAGCAACATACCAACACCGCCGGCAGCCTGAATGTTTTGCGCCTTCACAACGAATGCGCAGGTACCGCGATCGACGAGGACAATCTGGCCTGTAACGGTGTTCGTAATAGCCTCACACCCATCTGTTTGTGAAGCACCAGCGCCATCGTTCCCGAGCACCAGTGGCGCGGTAATGTCGAAGTTTTGTGGGCCGAATCCCGCGGACCCTGCCACATAACTCGCGTTGATCGGCGCGCCTATGTCGAGGTTCAAATCGTTCCGCCCACTCCACAGGAACATCTGCATACGCGGCGACGTTCCATCAGCTGGCGTGCTCATGTTGGCATTGTTCCGAGCCGCTCCTGCGCCAGTCGGTAAAATGCCTAGTGCCTTGTCCTGCGCTTGCGCAAGGAGCACGTCACCTTCTACGCCGCCTCGACCTAAATTGCTCTCTTGAGCGTTTCCTGCCGCTTCATTAAACCCGGAATTGTACCAATAGTCGTGCAGCCAGTTATTCGTGTAGAAGAGTTGCGTCGTTGCTGCATTGCTTTGATTGACGTTCGCCAACGGCCCAATCGCCGTATCGTACGTTGCGCCAAACAAGCCGGGAGCAGTCACTGTACCGCGCTTATCGACACCTGCGTTGTACCCCTGGTTCGCCGTCGCCACCGCCGTAGTGCACGCGGTATTCGCTGTCACGTTGCAGTCCGTGTGATCCGTATACGCGTCGATGTTGTTGCCCTTCGTTTCCGTTGCTCCCGCAGGCAACCATGGATCCGCCATGCCTTGCGGGTTCGTGTTGAACCCTTCCATGGTCACGAGTACCGGTGGAATATACACCGGGCTCAAATTGTCCGGTAAACCCGTCGGATGCGGCGTGTAGTCTTGCATCGGGCCATCTTTTGGTGTATACGGCGCGGTCGTGTCTGCCCACACGCGATATTGATACGCGTCGTATTCGGTCAAACTCACGCGCCGCAAGATGCGCCCATCGTTTGCGGCAATCACGTAGCTATAAGCATCGGGAGTATCCGATCCGGCCGACGTGACCTGCACTTCGACGTAGTACGCAGGCACGAGCCCTTTCGGCATCGGGAAGTACACCTTTTTCGCTCGCGCCGGCTCTGCAAACGCATGCGTGGACGACCCCACCTTGAATGGTGCTTTCAGCGTGAAAACATCATATCCCGCCTTCTGCGTCTTACCGGCCCCGAAACTCGACGAAGATAGTTTGACCCCATAGAGATCTTCGAGCGACTTGGAAATCGCCGCATCCGACCCAAGCGCAAACGCTCCCCACTTCTTCGCTGAACCGGCCATCGCTCCTGGATGCAACGCACCACCAAGTGCCACAAGTTTGCCTTGACGATCCATGAGGACCTTCATGTCGCTGTGCAGCACTTCGACGTCACCGAGGTACTGACGGAACACGACGATCACGCCACCGCGTCCATTGTCGTGCACCATGACTTGTCGGGCCGTCTGCAACGCCTTCGGCGTCAAACCGTACATGTCCGCATGCGCGTTCAGGTGAAAACGAGCGGTCTGTTCAGGGTTTGCCCCAACCAAACTCGTCGGCAACGACTGATTCTGTCGTGCCCAAAAAAACGTCGGCGTGCCTCGTTTGTCGTCTGTCGATGCGACAAACCCACGTGCGCCCGCAGGCGCGTGATTTATGGCAACCGGCTTCTCTTGCGCATATGCATGAATGGGTTCGAGGTCTTTCGCTCGCGCATCGTTCGCGGCGAGCAAAGCAAAGGGAAGGATCGACAAGTAACGGGCACGGCGAATCATTCGTTCGTTCTCCACGGGGCGAAAATGGACCTGGGCGGCGATGGTACCGTGATTCATGCTGGACCTGTCGAGCAAAAAAGCCCTCGTCGATCCGCGTAGCAACGTCATGACCCCACACCGGCCCCGGGTGTCGTTACTCGCCAAACCGTTTCACCCCAAACAGTTGCCCAAAGCCAACCGTCTGCGTACTGTGCTTCGCCATGATCAAAGTGCTCGATAAGCTCCTCGGTCGCACCGACTCGTCCGCCGACTTACCATTAGCGAACCACATCGCGACAAACCCGCCGCAGTCGATCCACGAAGTCATCGCCCTGATGAACCACATCGACAGGACGTTGCCTGATTCCGACGGGCTCAAGTGGTTCAACAAGCTCTACAACATGGTCACGCAAGCCGTGGCCCATGAAGTCGACGCGGGCCGATTCGCCAATGGCGCGAACGTCGCCAAACTCGACGTACTCTTCGCCCAACGCTACTTCAACGCCTTCGTCATCAACGCCAACGGTGGCAACAGCGCGCGATGCTGGCGCCCGCTGCTGCAAAATCGACAACGCCTCGGCGTTTCACGTCTTCAATTCGCCCTCGCCGGAATGAACGCCCACATCAACCACGACTTGGCGCTCGCTGTCGTCGATACGTGCCGCCAAGAAAACATCGCCCCCGAGCGCGGAACACCTTTCGCCGACGACTTCCTCCTCGTCAACAAAATCCTCGAAGAAACCGAACATGTGTCCACACCGATGCTGCTGACCGGACTGCTCGGAAGGCTCGAGCGATCCATGGGAAAAGTCGACAACGCACTCGCCATGTGGAGCGTAAAACACGCGCGCGATTCCGCTTGGACAAACTCCGAAGTGTTGTGGTCACTGCGAAACAACGAAAACCTGTTCAACAATTTCGCCACAACCATCGATGGCATGACCGGCTTCGCTGGACGTGGTCTACTCGTTCCAGGTGCGCTCGAAACAATGGAAGAATACTCGACGGGTTGACAGGACAAACCTAGGACATCACGCGGACGAACGACGACCAGGTCTGGCGCTGCGGCCAGATTTCGTGCTCGACATCCGTCCCCAAATGAGATAGTTCGCATGCGAAACTTCGCGGTACGAGGGAATGGCTGATGGCGAACGAGCTTCGATACGATGGGAAAGTGGCAATCGTCACAGGCGCGGGAAACGGTCTCGGACGATCCCACGCACTCTTGCTGGCCAGCCGCGGTGCCAAGGTCGTCGTCAACGACCTTGGTGGCGGCCGACATGGTGAAGGCAAAGGCTCTGAAGCTGCCGACAAAGTCGTGGCGGAAATCAAAGCCGCGGGCGGCGAAGCGGTCGCGAACTACAACTCCGTCGAAGACGGTGACCAAATCGTCAAAACGGCAATCGATGCTTTCGGACGCATCGACATCCTCATCAACAACGCCGGAATCTTGCGCGACGTGACGTTCCAAAAGATGACCCAAGAAGATTGGGACCTCATCTACCGCGTCCACGTGCTCGGCAGTTTCCGCTGCACCCACGCCGCATGGAACTACATGCGCGAACAAGGGTACGGACGCATCGTCTTCACCTCGTCCGCCGCAGGAATCTACGGCAACTTCGGCCAAGGCAATTATTCGATGGCCAAACTCGGCATCGTTGGTTTGTCTAGTACACTCGCGCTCGAAGGCAAGAAACGCAACATCATCGTCAACACGATCGCGCCCATTGCTGGATCGCGTATGACGGAAACCGTCCTTCCGCCCGAAATCATCGACGCTCTGAAACCCGAATACGTCAGCCCCCTCGTCGCGTACCTTTGCCACGAAAGCAACGCGGACACCGGAGGCCTCTACGAAGTCGGCGGCGGCTTTTTCGCAAAGCTACGCTGGGAACGTACGGAAGGAAAAACCGTTCGTCTCGGCAAACAGATCCGTATCGAAGACATCCAGAACAGCTGGAACAACATCACGAGCTTTGACAAAACCTCGCACCCCACGGACATCAACCAGTCCATGGGTCCGGTCTTGACAAACGTCCAAGCGGGTCCGGCCAAAGGTGGCAACGAGTTCATCGATCTCGATCAAGCGCTTGGTTACGAATATCCGCATGTGCACTCGTCCTACGAAGAGCGAGACCTCGCGATTTACGGCCTGAGCATTGGAGCCGCGGAAAACCCGCTCGATGACACGGACCTGCGCCACACATACGAGATGCACGGACAAGGGTTTGTCCCGCTTCCGACCTACGGCGTCGTGCCGGCATTACGCGCGTTGATGGACCTGGCGCGCCAAGGGAAAACCGCGCCGGGGATGCACTACGGTCTCGATCGCCTGTTGCACGGTGAGCAATACATGGAGCTGACGCGGCCGCTGCCCCCGACGGCGAAGCTTACGCACAAAGCGAAGGTCAAGGACATCTTCGACAAGGGCAAGAACGCGCTGATCGTCACGGAGATCAAGAGTTACGACGACGCGGGTGAACTGCTCGTTGTCAACGAAAGCACGGCGGTCATACGTGGCGCTGGAGGTTGGGGTGGTGAACGTGGACCATCGGCCGATGTGAATGCTCCGCCCGATCGTGCTCCCGATGCGACGCTCGAACAAAAGATCCCTGAAAACCAAGCGCTACTTTATCGTTTGAATGGCGATTGGAACCCGCTCCATGCGGATCCTGGGTTCGCTTCGGCGTTTGGTTTCGCCAAACCCATCCTGCATGGACTCTGCACGTTTGGCTACGCGGCACGACACGTGATCCGTTCGTTTGCCGCAGGTGATGCGCGCAAGTTCAAGAGCATCAAGGTCCGTTTCGCCGACAGTGTTTTTCCTGGCGAAACTGTGATCACCGAGATGTGGAAAGAGAGCGACACGCGTATCGTGTTCCGCTGCAAGATCAAGGAACGCGACAAGGTGGTCATCTCGAACGCGGCCATCGAGCTGTGGAACGAAATCCCGCAACCGAAAGCCAAAGCAGCGTCCGTTCCCAAAGCGGCTCCCGCAGCTGCGGCGGCTCCGATGGACGATCCGAGCGGCGATGTGTTTATCGGAATCCGCGACTACGTCGAGAAAAACCCGCAACTCGTCGAAAAAGTCAAGGGTATCTTTCAGTTTGACTTGAAGAACCCGAACAGCACGTGGACGATCGATCTGAAGAACGGCAAAGGCGCGGTCTTCGAAGGCGCTGGGAAAGACAAACCCGACACGACGCTTGAAATTCTGGCCACGGATTGGCTGCTCATGGCTACGGGCGGAGCGGATCCGCAAAAGTTGTACTTCGAGCAGAAGCTCAAGATTGGTGGCAACTTGATGCTTTCGCAGAAGCTCAACTTCATGAAGAAGATTGATCCGCAGCAGGCGATGGCGGCAATCGTCGCGCACAAGAAGGCCAAGGCTGGCACGGTTCCGGCCACTCCTGCGGCTCTGGCGGCGGCGGCACCTGCGAAAGACACGCCAGGATCGCTCGCGGCGGACGTGTTTATCGGAATTCGCGATTACGTCGAGAAAAACCCGGCAGTGGTCGAAAAGGTCAAGACCATTTTCCAATTCGATCTCAAGAGCCCCGACAGCACGTGGACGATCGATTTGAAGAATGGCAAAGGCGCGGTCTTCGAGGGGGCAGGGGCGGAGAAGTCCGACACGCAACTCGAAATCGCCGTCGAAGATTGGCTGGCGATGGCGTCGGGCAAAGCCGATCCACAGCAGCTTTATTTTGGTGGAAAGCTGAAGATCACGGGCAATCTCATGGCTTCGCAAAAGCTGAGCTTCATGAAGAAAATCGACCCGGAACAAGCGAAAGCAGCGATTGCGGCGCACAAAGGCAAAGCCGCGAGCGCGGAAGCACCGAAAGCGGCCGCGGCAGCTCCGGCGGCGGCGCC
>JANORL010000221.1:0-2567 GCA_031415295.1 Polyangiaceae bacterium
ATGGGGATCAACGAGACGCGCCTCATGGATGCTGGCCTGGGAAACTGGGTGGTGGTACCTCGCCCGAATCCCCAGGCAAAGATGCGCCTCATTTGTTTTCCTTATGCGGGAGGCAACGTATCTATTTACACGCCATGGGCGGCTATGCTTCCACCGGAAATCGAGTTATGTGCGATTCAACTGCCAGGACGACACGAGCGAGCGCACGAGCCTTTCATGCAAAGTCTGGAGCAAATGGTATCGGCAATGGTATCGGCAATTCTTCCCTACCTCGGCAAACCATTCGCGATGTTTGGTCATTGTTTCGGCGCAATCATGATGCTCGAGGTCGCGCGCGTGCTCCGCGCTGAACACGGTCTCACACCCATGCACCTTTTTCCGTCGGGTAGTTCGGCCCCTCATATCTATTTCGCGACCGATCTGTCCCGCCGCTCGGATGATGAATTCGTGAATCTTCTGCGGCTCATCGGGTTTGGGAATTCGAACATTCTCGATGATGTCGAGGCCACCGGCGATCTTCTACCCGCGGTACGTGCAGACTTCGAGCTTGCGACGACGTACGCCTACGCGACTTGCCAACCCTTCGACGTGCAAATGACCGCGTTTGCTGGGCGTGAAGACAACTTTGCTGCGCCAAACGTGGTGCAGCAGTGGCAACGGTCCACGACTGCGCGATTTGAATGCATTGTACTCGCCGGTGAACACTATTTCATCGTGCCCGAACGGGAAACGATTTTGCGTATCGTGGGCGAAGTGCTCACGCACCATATCGCAACGATCGAGCAGCGACGCAGTCCAGGAAAATGGCTCGTGACTCCACGACCTTGTCCCGATGCTAGAATGCGCCTGTTCTGTTTTCCTGGGTTTTGCCAGTCGTCGGCCGCGTTTGCCGAGTGGCCTGCGCTTTTTCCCGAGGACATCGAAATTTGCATCGTGGAGCGACCGGGTCGAGAATCAAGAACGGAGGAATTGCCACTTGGCCGGATGAAGGACATTGTTGAATTGCTCATGCCCGCGATTGAAGGCGCTCTGGATCGACCTTTCGCATTCTGCGGGTTGAACAATGGATCCATTCTCATGTACGAAGTGACTCGACGTCTGCGGAATGAAGGAAAGCCGCTTCCAACTCATCTTTTCCTCGGGGCCGCCTATGCGCCGCCGGTGTATTCGATGCCGTCGCTGCATCACCAGTCGACGACGCACATCCTGAACTTCATTTCGAACGCGAAAGCTACGTTCACTCCCGGGCTTCCGGAGCGAACCTTGCGCGCGGATTGCGCCGTCGCAGCGAGCTATTCCGATTCCGACGATGTCCCGCTCGACGTACCGATCCTCGCATTCATTGGGGAGCAAGACATATTCGTTCCGCGGGAACCTGTGCGCATATGGAAACGCCAAACCTCTGCCTCCTTCGAATTTCACGTTGTTCCCGGAGACCATGATATCGTTTCCAAGCCGTCTGCAGAAGTCATTAATGTGATTCGAAGGGCACTTGCGTCTTGAGTAGATAGCGTCAAAGCGCTGAACGCTTCCTTGCATAAAACCGCAATAGATTGAACCTACCACCATGCTCAAGAAAAACCTCATTCCTACCCCCTCGTCGTCCACGGAAAGCAGAAAACATCGCCCCCAAACCGGTTCGTTTTCGTTTGATGTTCGTCACGGCGCTCGCCATGCGCTGTCTTTGGTACGTCATCATGATGCGATTGCGTCGAGGGGGCGAATACACCATTCTCGGTATGGCGAAGATGGTCACGGTCGCATTCGAGCGGCTGGGAGGTTTGTGTGTCAAGACCGCACAAATTCGGGCGATGCGCCGCGATATCTTTCCCAGGGAATTCTGCGACGAACTGTCACGACTCCACGATCGAGCGCATGGGTTTTCTGGCGAGGTGGCTCGACAAATCATCGAGAAGGAGCTGGGCAAACCAATCGTTGAAGTGCTCAAGGATTTTCAAACCAATCCTGTCGCCGCGGCATCGATTGGCCAAGTCCATATTGGCTGGCTCCGGGATAACGGCAAAAAAGTTGCCGTCAAGGTTCAGCGCCCGACCATTGCTGATGCGTTTCGTAAAGATCTGGCCATTCTCAATGGCTACTTCTTTTTCATCCGTATCAGCGGGTTCATGAAAACCGCGCGCTGGGTTTCACGTTTGTCACGCCGGGTCTGGCCACCCTGGGCAATCCCGAATATCCAGGGGCTATTTGGTTCGAGACGCCTCAATTTGCCGCGACGACGTGCAATGGAACGCAGGACCAGAAATACGATACCGATCGCGGTCCATACAGCGTCACGATGATCACGATCCACGATACGGAAGGAGGCTGGAACGCGAGTGTGGCGACATTGCAAAACGATCCGTGTAAATCGGTCCATTACATCGTGGACAAGGACGGCAGTCGCGTGGGTCAGTTCATCCCGGAATCATACACAGGTTGGCATGCGGGCACTTATTGGTACAATCAGCATAGCGTAGGCATTGAACACGTTGGCTATGTGGCCGTCGACGATTTTCAAACGCCCATGTACGAAAAAAGCGCGGACCTGGCAAAAGCCATAACGGAGC
>JANORL010000222.1:0-5359 GCA_031415295.1 Polyangiaceae bacterium
GGCCAAGTCATTGGAGGATTTGCGGCAGGCGCCCCAAGCATCGTGGTGCCTGGATGGTCCCTGATTACGGGTGCAATGATTGCGTCCGATGAGTCACGACAAGCCACGCGCGAATTTTTGGTCGGCAAGGCAATCGTCGAAACCGGCGTCGGTATTGGGCAAATGATCGTTGGTGGTAGCGCGGTCCTGGGAGGCGGTGGCGCATCGATGACCGGCGGTGGCGCTCTTGTTGGCGTTCCGGTATGCGTCGCGGGCGTCGCATTGGCGACGAACGGAGCCATTACGTTTTTGAATGGCTCGAGGACGCTCATTCTCGCAGTTTGCCATTGGGACGAATTGCCTTCGGCCGCGAATACACCGCCATTGGCGTCGACGAGTTCCGGGGGGCAATCGGCAGGGTCCCCGACGGCGGCAAACCCCGTACAATCAAGGGCGACGACGCCCAAAGCACCGGAGAAATCGCTGACGGTGCAAACGCCAGCGCCTGCGAAGCCAGCCGTAGCGGCTCCCGCCGCCAAACCGGCGCAGGCGAAGCCCACGGTGCTGGCGGAGACGACAACGACGACGCGGTTCAAATCGACGGGAAAAACGGTCACGAAGCGAGGGGAAACGACAACAACGACGACGCCGCGGGTGAAAGCGGCGCCCAAGGAGCCCTCCGTCGGAGGGGGAGCAGACGGCACGATCTATAGGGTTCCAGGCAGCGCAACAAGTAGTAGCAAGCCGTACGTGGGTAGACATAACGGACCGAAACCACAACAGACGAGGACCTCTCCGGATGGTCGTGATCGAACTCAGGCTGACGTTGTTGACCACTATGACGCGAGAAACACGCGCGAGGGTCGAATCAAGGAGCAGCAAGCAATCGATCGCGAAGGCGGGGTACTGAACCTTGATAACAAGCGGAACGAGATTTCTCCGAAGAAGCGAGAGGAACACGGGTTATGACGTCACAAATCCAAATAAGAGAATTCTGGACCTGGTTCGCAAGACATGCTTCAGAATTCGGGAATACATTCGAGAACAAAGCGTTGTTGCAACAGCTCGACGAACTCGTCACAGGATTGGGTGACTTCGCTTGGGAGGTCGGACCCGGTAATACTGAGGAAAATTCATTCGCCCTTTCGCCCGCCGGGAACCGAGAGCTGCTTGCAGTGACCAAGGCTATCGTGGACGTTGCGCCTAACGTCCCAGGGTGGGAATTTCACTCGGCAAAGCCTGCGAAGCGCTGGGAGCCCCGCTTCGAGTTGCACGATGCCAATGGCGAGCCCTTCGAAGTCGATGCAACGGATTGGCACTGTGCGTTGCTGGAGTATGCCGATGGCGCTCATGAAGTCCTTGTTGAAGCGCCGAACCTCGGCTCGCTCCCCGAGGACTACAAGCGGTGGGCCGCTGAGATTGCCCTCGACAGCCTCCTTGGGGAGCGACGAAGATTGGAGGCTATCGACGAAGTGACAGTAATCGCCGAGCTATCAGCCCGGGAGCGCGGATCTGCATTTCCTGTGACAGACATAGGCGAGCGCATTGGATGATGAGTGCTCCACGATTACCGGTCCGCGCGGTATGCGCGGACTTAGCGTTCTAGAACGGCGGGTTTAAACCCGTTGCGTTGTTTGCTGCGAAAAACCGAGATGAGACGAATGCCGTGTTCTTCGCGAAGTCGTTAGAGTTCGCTTCACTCGTCCTCGCCCTCGATCCCTTCATACAGCGGCATATCCTCCCCCGGTTCGTCCGCCTTTTCTTTTTTACGCGCCCGCCGCTTTTCTTCCGCCGCCACAATCGTCGCCGCTAACGCCTTGTTTGTCTCCAAAAACCTTTCGCGCGCTTCCTTCGATCCCGGTTCGTCAATCGTGAACTCCGGGCGAATCTCATCCTGCAATCGTAATTCCCACGCGTAGGCTTTTTCTGGCCATAACCGCCAAAAACACCCATGCGCCACAGCCAGCGATGGATCCTCCGTGTTTTTTTTCTGCACACGGCTCGGAAAATACCGCGCCGCTAAATGTGACCAATCGTAATCCTTGCGCCCTAACGCCGTCGCCAATTCTTTCCACCACTTCTTCGGGTCTTTCCATTGAGGTTCCAGCAACGGCCATAACCCGCTCGCATTCACCATCACCCCGTCGTCGAGGTCCATGACGAACCGCGTTTCAACCTCCCGTTTCGGGCATTTGTCGTCCGCGGGCGGCGGGCCTTGGTACGCGATCGTATTCACTTTGTCCACGAATTCGTTCAATTCTTCAAGCATTTTTTGCGCGTCGGCGTATCGCTTTTCCGCTTTGCCTTTGGCGGTTTTGTCGGCGCGAGCTTTTAACAAATCCGCGAGTTCCCCTTCGAGCCGCCGTTTTTCCGGCATCAGGTGTTCAGCGAGCAGCGTGGGCAACGTATCCGGGCCCCAGCGGTGAATGGAGATCCACGCCACGAAGTTTTTCTTGGACGACGACAGCGGCAAATAAATCGGCCGGTTTTCGTACGTGGCTTTGTGGTATTCCGGGAAAAACCCGCGGCGTAAATAATCGTTCAGGTCTTCGTATTTCGCGCCCGCGCTGGCGCCGTGCCTAGCATACGCTTCGTGGAGCAGTCCGCACGCGGGATGTTTGAGGCTATCCGTGCCATCGGCACCGGACAAAAACAGAATACCGTGGGGCAAGGCGGAATCGGGGGCGGAATCGAGCAACCCTTCGCCTTTGGCGCCAAACCTTCCGAGGGCGACGCCGAGGGCAAACGACAAAAACGCTTCGGGCGGGGGATTTTCGTAGTGCGGTTCGTACGGGGGCAAAGGAGCGCCTTCGGGGCGATCGACGGCGACTTGCGCCCATTCTTGCGCGTATTTCCACGGAGAAGGACCGGGTTTTTTGTATTCGATCGAGGCTTCGCGGGTGGATTCGTGAAGGGTGAAGGCGGTTTCAATAGTCGTCCAAATTTGTTGTGCATTTTCCACCGGAAATGTGGGCAAACGATTGACGTCGCCCACTTCGAAGCCAATGCCTGGATTAAGTGACTGAAGAACGCTTCGGGCAGTAACAGTATTCATCACGCATAACGTACCTGCAATGTCACCAGGGAATACGGACGAACCCTTATTGCCAAATACGCTTCGGTATCGATGTGCTCTGGCAGAAAACGAGCTACCAATCATTGAAAAGGCGACACCCGGAGCAAAGTAATAATTTGGGTTTCTAATTGCAGCGCCAGCACTTGTTTCTGTGAATAGATGCAGTTCGAGTCCATTGGCGCCGTAATGCAACACATCTACAAGCGGCTCCACCCAGACGCGGCCCTTTCCGCCGAGAACAAACGCTACCCATGACGCTCCCTCAAGTTTGCACAGCTTGTCATTCCACTTTTGATAGTGTCGTTCTGCTACCTCATGCCAAAACCTCACAAATCGCGAATTATTGCCAGTCGTAAGTCCGAACCGCGCTGGACTTATTATGCCGAGCTTCGGTGCCGTCTCATACCGCGTCAAAAATTCCTTCGTCCACCAATACACAATCGGCTCGTCCTCGATCACGCCAAACCCTTTCGGATCGAAATCGTAACGCCCCACGTGTGCCAACAATGCGGCGCGTTTTCGTGCCGTTCGTCCACCATCACGCGAGCGATCATCCAATGGCGTCGGTTGTATCGCCACCGAATGCGCGTCCACGGGCAAACGTTTGCGAAAAATCGACATCGTCGTCGAAAGCACTTCGTCCGGTACGTCCTCGAATGCGCCACGATCGACATCACCAAGCGTCGTCAGCTCATTCTGTTGCATGAGCATCTTGCGAATTTCAGCAAACTGCCCCAAAAACATCCACCCGCGCATCGTCAGCAATCCCGACAAACCGCCCGGTTTTACCAACTGCAACCCGCGCTCCAAAAACGCCGCATACAAATCCGCTTTCCCCCGCGGATACGTCTTCGCCACATACCCCGCATCCGCCATCCGGCTCGTTCCCTGATACGGCGGATTACCCACCACAATGTCGTACGAACCCTCGCGAATCATCCGGACAAACCGCACCCCCGCCGCGAGTTGCTCCGCTTCGAGACGTAACCCCAAATCCTCCGCGCGTGAATGTTTCGTCAAAAACCCTTCGAGTTTGTCCAGCGTCGTCGCTTTCGTTTGTCCTAGCGGAAGTTTTACCTGCTGCGGGGCAAAGGTCTGGCCAAACAAACTCCCTTGCGCCGCGCCTCCCTCCAGCTCGCGCTCCACCGTCTCGATCGCTTTTTCCACCGCGTCGTCCACACGTAACAAACTGCCCAAATGGTCCACGCCCGAAAGCGCTTCGACAATACGATCCGTCACCTTTTCCGACAAACTCGCTTCGGCTTTTAAATCACGCCGCAAAACCACCAGCGCCGGATCGTCCTTGGGCAACTTCGCCAATTCCAGCACCGGCGCGACCAAATTCACCCGCTTCGGACGCATGTCTTTCGCATACGCCCGCGCCTTCGCGTACAAACCCGCCGCCGCAATTTGAATGGCCCGCGCATCGATATCGATCCCAAACAAATTGTTTTCGAGAATCGATTCCGCAATCTCGCGCGGCGTCACCCGTTCGCCTCGATGCCGCGCCTCTTCCCGATACAGCGCCGCGAGCATATCGAAAGCAATGACCAGAAAATGCCCGCTCCCACACGCCGGATCGAGCAGCTTTAACTCGCGAATCGACGACGGCGCGTGTTTGACCGCCTCGTCCGGAATGTTTTGCTCGACATAATATTTCCAATGATCTTCCAGCTCGCCATCGATAGGCATCAAGGCATCCAGTGCAACCTGGCCCGCTTCTCGTTTGGCGCGCCAATCCACGCGACGTGATTCGAGCACGGGCAGAACGCTTGACGCATCCGCCGTCCAGCCGTTTTTTCGACAAATACACAACCACGTCAAACCCAGACTGTTCTGGAGCAACCATTCCACCATGTACCGCTCGGTGAACATCTGCGTTTTCGACGCGATTTCATGCGGCTCGATTTTGCCCCCCGCGTTGATCTTCGCATCGAGCGCCTCGCGCTCCGGATCGTTCCAATATTGGTACACCCAGCCGAGCGTCGTATCGTCCGTCCATGCCGACGCGAGTTTCGGATCGTCCAGGCTTTCGACCACTTCGCGCAGCGTCACTGCGGGAATGACAAACAGGCGCGTCAAACCGACGTCGCCGAACAAACCGGGCAGATCGATGGCGAGTTCGTCGAAAAGAACTTGCAGCAACGTTTGGTAACCTTCGGTTTCATCACCCGCGAGCGCCGGGGCAAACCCGCGAAATTCACGATAACCTTTGCTGTTCCACCCGCCCGTGACAATCATCGGCTTGGACAAACCGTGCGCTTCCAAATGCCGGACCAGGATCAAACGATTGAGCAGCGTCGC
>JANORL010000223.1:0-1661 GCA_031415295.1 Polyangiaceae bacterium
AGCAATGCGAAGTTGGAGAGGGGGTTAGGGGGTGAGGCGCATGCGCATTGGATTGAAAGTCCCGCAGTAGTACTAAAAAGAAATTGCTGTTCAAGTTTTTTCTGTGACGTCGCTGTTTGTCTCGCACTTCGGCCCGCAACCTGGTATCGTCGCGCCGTGCGCCCCTCGTTCAACACTGCCGGCCCTTGTTTTTCCGATGAACATTACATGCTCCCGCCCGAGCGACGGCTCGCGGATATCATGGAACTCATCGACGAACACAAATACTTCACGTTCACGGCGGGTCGTCAGACGGGCAAAACCACGAGCGGCATGTGGATCAAGGCGCATCTCAACAAGACTGGCGCGTGGCGAGCGCTTTGGGTGGACATTCAGACAGCACGTGAGCAACCGGACCCGGCCAAAGCGTTCCGAACGCTGCTCGGCAAGCTCGACCATATTTGCGGTCGCGACCAGCCAGATATCACGCGGCCCGATATCGAGGAGCTTTTACGCGATCCTTCCAGGGCTGTGGCACAATACCTCGCGTTTATCGCTCGTCAGGGTGATCGGCCATGGGTGATTCTTTTCGACGAAGCCGACGGCCTCGTCGGCGAGGCGATGGTTTCGTTCTTGTCGCAGCTTCGCGATGGGTACCTTGATCGTCGTGAGACGCCATTTCCCGCGAGCATTGTGCTCATCGGCCAGCGCCAAGTGCGCGATTACGCATTACGCGAAGAAGACCGGCGGGCTCTTTCGTGGCTCGGTACGTCATCGCCGTTCAACGTCACGGCAGAACCAATGACCATTGGACCGTTTACCGAAACGGACGTCGGCGACTTGCTCCAGCAGCACACCGACAAGACGGGGCAACGTTTCGAGCCCGAAGCCATCGCTAGGATTTACGAATTGGGGCAGGGCCATCCGTGGCTCACCAATGCCCTGGCCGATCAAATCGTTCGGCGCGATGTGAAGGACCGCAACGTTGCCATTACGGTTGACCATGTGGACGCGGCGAAAGAAACGATCATCGTCGAGCGGCGCACGCATATTGATTCGCTGATGGCTCGGTTACGGGAACCGCGAGTGCGCAGCATCCTGGATCCGATGCTCGCGGGTGGTCAAACGGCCGCGGATGTGCTCGATGACGATTTTGCGTACGTTCTCGGATTGGGCATCATGCGCAAGATTGGAGGTATGTACGCCATATCGAACCCGATTTATCACGAGGTGATACCGCGGGCGTTGAACCATCAACGTCAGATGCAAATACCCAACAGTCCAGCGTGGTACGTCCGGCCAGACGGGTCGCTTGATATGGCAAAGCTCTTGGTCGATTGGCAAAAATTCTGGCGCGAGGATGGGCATCTTGCGGCAGAGGGGTTTGCTTATCGAGAATCCGGGCCGCATCTGATGCTGATGGCGTTTTTGCAAAGAATCATCAATGGCGGCGGGCGCATCGAACGGGAATATGGATTTGGTCGGGGAGCGCTCGATATTTTGGTGTGCTGGAAAGAAGAACGTCACGCGATCGAGCTGAAGATTCGGCGCGATATGGATACAGAAGCCGACGCGCTTGCTCAAGTCGCGCGGTACCTCGATGGGCTCGGCCTTTCCGAAGGGTGGCTGGTGATGTTCGATTTACGCAAGGAGATTTCCTGGCAGGACAAACTGTTCGTCAA
>JANORL010000224.1:0-18562 GCA_031415295.1 Polyangiaceae bacterium
TGCTACCCATGAAGTGTCGCGCCAATGCAACGATAACGAACGAAAGAATGCTCGTCAGCGCACTCCAGCCGAGCAGACGCTTGAACGCGGTGCGATGCGCTGGAACATCCTGAAACCATCCGAGTCTACCGACGGCGAGGCCCAATAAAAAATGGCCGAACGTTGCAACATTGTACGACGCAATTGTGGGACTGACGAAATGGTGCCAATACATTTTCAGGTTCATCTGCACGATTGCCAGGTAGGAATGACCTTGAAATGCGTCGAGAGCTGCGCGATTGAATTCTTCTTCTTGCGCCATCTTTGCAGTCATGGCGGCTTGGACCGAATCCGGCGATTGCAATATTTTCGGCAGTACGAATTGAAGCCACGTTCCAAGCGGCACGGCG
The DNA here is from genome assembly GCA_031415295.1 of Polyangiaceae bacterium. Taxonomy (GTDB): domain Bacteria; phylum Myxococcota_A; class Polyangia; order Polyangiales; family Polyangiaceae; genus Polyangium. Next base: position 390 of record JANORL010000224.1, read on the forward strand.
AGCAGCGTCAACACGAGGCCCCAAAGCAACACGGTTTTCGTCGTACGATTGCGAAATAGCAAAACGACCAAGCCAATCAAGGCATATTGGTGGGTAATGTCGCCATACCATAAAAAAGTCAAATGCAGGACGCCGAGAAAAATAAGGGCGATACATCGACGGACGTAACGCTTTGGCGCCGAGTCATTACGTTCGGCCGCTCGTGAGAATTGGACAGCCAACCCCAATCCGTATAGAAACGTAAACATCGTCATGAATTTGCCAGCTACGAAAATGCCGTAGATGGCGCCGATGACTTGTTGCTGCGTGCTCGACATTGATGCGGCAGCCACTTCGCTGGACTGAAATACCATGCCGCTCATCCAGATGTAGACGTTGGAGAGGAACACGCCGCCAAGGGCAAACCCGCGCAACACATCGAAAATCTCGGTACGTTCCTTCGTGTCAATGGGCGCTGGCGACGGAGGTTGGTCAGTGTTTTCCATGTGAATTCATAGTAAACACCAATTGGGCCGATTTATTCGGGAAAATTTGGGACGGTGCTGGTTTTTTTTGGCGACTGCGCGAGAAATAGGGGCACCTTGGAGGCGCCCAGGAGCTCGCACCGTTACGGGAGCGTGATAGGTTTCACGCTCCCGTTCGATTTAGCAGCGAATCGGCATCATTGAATGTCGATGACTTCGAGGCCGTAAGGGCCCATGGCGCAAAGTGCGTTGTTGCCATCGAGCGTCACGCTTTGCACGTAATTCGTGACGTCTCCCTTTTTGGCCAAGACCATGTTCGACAGGCTGGTTGCGTCGAGAACGTGAATGCCCGGCTGTGAACCGCTGGCAAGCACGAGTCGCTCGCCTTCGGAAGCCACGGGCCACATGTAATCTTGAGCGTTCATATCGTGCCAGGCCGATTGAATCGAATTGGCACCAATGTCGCCAACCACGAACACCGAATACGTCGAAGTGTTTCCGTCGTAACGGTATCCTTGCGAAAAGATTCGACTATCCGTGACGCGCGTACCATAGAAGTTAACGTTGTTGTCGATGACCTCGGTGTCGAGCATCGAAACGTTGTTTTGATTGACGTCGACGAGTTTCATCGTTTGCGTCATGTACGAGCATTGCCAAGTGGCGCCCACCTGCTCGAGCCACGTATTCCAACCATACGTCTGATAACACGCGTCGGGATCGGAAACGTTCACCGTCGTGCGCTTGTAATCGACCGTGAGCGCGTGTGTCGACGCGGCATCGTAGGCGAGCAAGGCGCCAGGAACGTTGATCGACGAAACTGCTCCGGGTTGACCATTCGAGTACGAAACGCGATCAAGGAAGAACTTGACCTTGTTTGGTTGTCCCGCAACGGGCTCCCAATGTGACGTGAGCACCTGGGAACCATTCTCGAGAAGCAACGAATGTCCTGAACCAGCGGGGAGTTGACGCGCGACAAGTCGTGCCGGCGCCGCGGGGTTCGACAAGTCGACCGTCTCGAGCCAAGCGTATTCCTCGGATCCATCTGCCGAACGTTCAATGCGGCGGAAGACGAGTTTGTCCCCGATGTGCAGCACGCCTTGACCGCCGTCGAGCGATCCCCATTGGCTCCAAGTTTCCGTCGAGAATGGCAGCGCAATACGACCCTCGACAACAGGCGCGGCAGGATTGGCAATGTTCACGACCACGACATGAGTCTTCGCCGTGTTATTGCCTGCACCGCCCGGACCTGCATCCCAATAATAAGGATACGTCGACCACGTAATGGCCACTCGTGTCGAATCGAGCGGAAAGAGCTGCGCACCATAGAAGTAGCCCCAGCTATAACAATCGTTCGTATCGTCGGCGCCGACGACATCCTTGAGGTCGAGACGCCCCAACGCTTCGGCACGGCTCGGATCGTTCACGGGCACCACATCGAGCGTCGCGGCACTCGTCCACCAATCAGCGGAGATACGCACGAGATTAGAGCCCACGCGGGCGGATTGATTGACCCACGCCGACAAACCAATTCGATCGAGACGAGCGGGCGTGTCGCGATTGCTGATGTCGTAGGCGCTAACTTCCGAGTCGGAAACGCTGAAGAGTTTGCCTTGATGAACCAGCGCGCGTCGGGCAAAACCATCGAGTGGCGCCATGCCGCGTTTCGTGAGCGAATTCAGTGTGAAGTCGACGATTTGAATGCCGCTTTCAACTTGCGAACAGCCATAATAACCATCGCTTTCGTTCCACGAATACGCGCCGTACGGCACGAAGATGGCACCGAGCGTCGCATCGATTTTGAACGCCTTGTGAATGCGATTTTGATCCTCGGGTGCCCACGACCAATTACCGCCGAATGCCACGCGACTGATGAGCGTCGGGTTCGCCATGTTCGACACGTCGAAAAGCGATACGTTCATCGAACCTTGCGGATTGGCATTGTCGTAACCCAGCGCGAAAAGACGATTTCCACGGGGTTCGAGGTGGTAAATCCAACCGGGCAATTCGAGTTCACCCATTTGTACCGGTTGCGCGGGATTCGTGAGATCGATCGTGAAGAGCGGATCGGTCTGTTCCGCGGTAATCGCAAAAAGCCGCGTGCCGTCGAAACGCGCCGAACGGAGTCGCTCAGGCTTGGGTAACGTCAGATTGAGCGACGCGATCGGAGTGATCGAGTCCGAAGAATTGATTTGGAAGGTTTGGACGGTCGGAACGCCATTTTCCCAGATACCCGGCTGGCTAATGACGCGTAATACGCCCTGACTCTCGTCCATCTGCCAGCGGCTTTCAATCATGCCCGCTGCTTGCACGGCAGCGCCCACATGCAAAAGCCCGTCAGGGTCGACAATATCGACAACCTGAATCGTCGAATGACCTTGGCTGTTTCCATCCCATTCGATGCCGGCAATAAACATACGATCGGGCGTAACCGTCACACTGCGTTTGCCCCAACCATATCCATTCGGATCCGGGCTGTCGAAACCAACGGTATCCACGATATGGATGTCCGCCGGATCGCTGACGTTGATCGACGTCACCGTCGTCGTCGGCGTATTGGCACAATTCCAACAATTGCCGTTTTCGTAAGACACAGCGTAAAGCACGTCGCCCACGATACGCGAATCGGAGATCTCACCGGGAATCTCATACGTGCCAATCTGCGTGATGTTTGCCGGATTTTGAACGTTCAACGCTTCGATGTGGCTCGATTGGATGTAACTGCAATCGGTATAGTCCGTATTGCATTCCCATTGACCAAACGACGAGAACATCGCGTACACGACGCCGTTATCAAGGTACATCTCGAAAGGGATGCCTTGAATCGGATAATTGCCCACGATCGAAAGATTCGTCGGGTTCGACATGTCGATGACCGACAAGCCGCCATATTGAGAAAGCGCAAAGAGGTTGTTGCCTTCGACCTGAATGATATCCGCCTCTTGAATCGCTTTTTGGGCTCCACCATCGCCGCCTGCGTTGGGACCTCCTGGCGACATTTCACCACCACCAGTTCCGGACGAACCCCCGGCGCTGTCATTATTCTTGCCCCCTCCAACGAACGGCGAATCGGAAATGAAGCCATTCGCATTCTCGTCAGAAGGCGTCGAACTACAGCCCATGCCTGCTGCACCGAGGGTCATTGCAAGGAGTGACCAAGCCGAAAACTTTTTGGAACGTGAAAGCATTGTGTTTTTCCTCCGATTAAAGCGGGGCGAATGAACCGAGACGTCGTGATCGTTCCTCCCCTCTTCCAAGATGTGTGCCAACGGGTCACGGTCGATGTCCAAGCCATCGCTGACGAAATTTAGCCGAATTTTATCAGGCCGATGTGTGCCAACCGTGGCACAACGTTTCCTTGGCGGTCAGGGAGCGCGTAATCTGCACGCGATGCGAATGCATTGCAGACGTTTGGTAGCGATGGAACAGAAGAGGTGGTAGATCGATACGTTCCATAGACGACCACACTGCTGAGCCAAGAACAGTCATGAAGATTTCGTACGTTGCGGCCACGCTTGCTCTGGGCCTTCTCTTTCGTGCCACGGTGGCACACGCGGACCTCACACCGCCTGGCGGCGAAGGCGTAAGTGAATGTCGCAACAAAAAAGCCGGCGCCGCGTGCGAAAACTATTACATCGAAGAGGGCAAGTTCAAGACAGAGCCTGGCACATGTGTCGAAGAGAAACTCGACCACCTGCATTTCAAGTTCAAAGCGCATTTGCGTTGTGTGTCCGCGAATGTGCCAAAACCCTCCGCCTCTGCCGCGGCACCGCCGCCCTCTGTCGCCGCCACGCCTCCTGAAATCCCGTCGGCTGCGCCGGTGACCCCGTCTGCGGCGTTTGTCCCACCTGCTCCCATTTCATCCGCGTCCGCAGCGCCTGAATCGCCCAAAAGAGGGGGATGCTCATTAGGTGCCGACCCATCGAGCAGCGTGGCGTTTTGCTTTGCTTTGCTCGGTTTAGGCGTGCTTTTGCGCGGCAAACGTCGCCGCGTTCCGGCGCATGTGCCAAACAATGCCAATAAAACGTAGAAATTCAGCGTCGCACGATACGCTCGAATACTTCGAGACGTAATGCATCTGCGCGTGTGCGCATTTTGGCGTCCGCGGAGGCTGGAGCATTCCGCCAAGCGGCCCCCGCCAATGCCGACGATCGCGCCCCAGGACCCATTTGTTGCACTTCGTAATCGACCGCTTCAACCGCTTCTTCGATATGAGTGAAACGCGCCATCGGCTCGCCATCCATTGACACTTCCCAACGTTTGCCACGTGCACCGCGACTCAAAACGAGGGCCTCGACAATCTGTCCCGCGTACCGCTCGAAATGCAACACGAGACCATGTCGACCCAATGACGACCAAGCGTTGCCCGAAATGGCCCGCACGTCGGAATCGACCGTCAAACCCAAAGGATCGAACCGCTCCGCGCGATCTTGAATTTCCCCCAGCGTAATGGCGCCCGCTTCGACTTCGAATCCAGGATAATCGAATTGAATTCGATTCCACGTAGCTTGCGCTTCGGAAACATCGCGCCCTTCGAGATCCATATCGCGAGGCATACCAAAAAGCGACGGCAGCGTGCACAAATCGAGCGCCGATAGATCGACGAAATCCAAAATCAAGCAATTGTTTTTGCCCGGGAAAAGCCGCGTTCCTCGACCTACGCATTGCGCATAAAGTCCTTCATTGCGAGTCGGTCTGGCCATGGCCACGCAACTGACGCCCGGATCGTCGAACCCTTCGGTCAATACGCCCACGTTGGTGAGCACGACCGTGCGACTTTCACGAAAATCGGCGAGGGCTTTGGCGCGTTCGTCGCTTTTCATGGCACCATGAACGATTCCCGCAGGAACGCCCAATGCATTGAGAGCATGGGAAAGATGACGCGCATGATTGACGGTTACGCAAAAAGCAATGGTGCGTCGATCGCGAGCGAGTTCTTGAATGGCCCGAGCAACAAGAGCATTACGTTCTTCGATATCGACGGCAAGAGCGAGTTCCTCTTCGGCAAAGTCGACGCCTTCACTGGACAGTCGCGACAAGTCGGCATCCGTCGCGATGCGATATCCTGCAAGTCGTACGAGAAACCCATCGTGAATGAGTTCCGGCAGAGTTTTCGAATACACGATACGTTCGAAAATTTTGTCGAGACCTTGGCCGTCCCCGCGACTCGTCGTGGCGGTAAAACCGAGCAATGTGCCAGACCATTGGGGATCGAATGCGCCGAGCTGACGCAAGACGCGCTGATTGTCTTCGGCGGCGGCATGGTGACATTCGTCATAAATGACAAGACCGATGTCGCGTCCTGAAAGAAGTGCGGTAAGGCGTTCTTCGCGTAATGAACGAATGGACGCAATGATGACTTTGGCATCGGCGGGTGCGCGACGTTCGGCTTGTTCGACGGCCACAATGGCTTCGCCGGCCAACGCGTGTTCGATTTTCTGTTTGGCTTGTGAAACCAATTCTTCGCGATGGGCCAGGACCAAAACGCCGCGCCGAGCAAGTTGCGCCAGACGGGCGAAGATGACGGTTTTGCCGGCACCCGTCGGTAAGCAAACAACCAAACGGCGCAGGCCTGAGCGACGCGCCGAAAGAACGGCCTCGACAGCTTCACGCTGGTAGGGTCGGAGGGTGGGGGCAGTCATGGGGATTGCTTGAAGAACGACGCCGTTGTCCCAACCGGTTCACGGCGCCTTGAGCGTCGACCGACGTCGAGCGACGTTTTCCGATAAAATCCAGCGGAGGAGAGAGGATTCGAACCTCTGGATGCTTTCACATCGGCGGTTTTCAAAACCGCTGCCTTCGACCACTCGGCCACTCCTCCCAGAGCGCGGCGCCTTTTTGCCACTTCCAAGCGCTCCTGTCAATACCGCTCTGTGCACTGCTCGCACGCTGACGAACGCTTGGCTCACGACGCTCCGCGTCACCCGTCGTATTGTTCTCGTATCGTACAATACGTTCACAGGGCCCGATGAGAAGTCGTCATACACCCCTGTCCACTCGGACGAACCGGTTCGGCGAAATGAACAAATGGATTCACGCGCCAAACATTTTTCTCCGCGGACGAACTTGACTCGTTTGTCTCGGGCGCTAACGTGGGGACATGCCCACATTGGAACACGATGGCGTCGTTTCGTTGTTTCGTGACAACCCTGCATTCGCGTTGCGCGTCCTGGGAGAAATCTGCCATGTGCCGTTGCCGGCGTACGCGAGCATTCGAGTGACCAATGCGTCGCTCGATCAGATGCTTCCCATTGAATTTCGTGCTGATTTGGTGCTCGAAGTTTTGGACGAACGGGATCGGTTCGTCTTGGCCATCGTACTCGAGTCGCAACGCGAAATCGACGAACGTAAGAAGTTTTCGTGGCCTGTGTACATCACTGTTTCTCGTGCAGAACGTGAATGTCCGGCGATCTTGATGGTCGTCGCAGTCGATAAATACGTGGCAGAATGGGCGCAACGATCGATCGATCTGGGGGTTGGCAAAGGGAACATCGAGCCAGTGGTCCTTGGTCCTCAAACGATACCCGAGATGACGGACGAACGGGTGGCACGCGCAGAAGTCGAGCTTGCTTTGCTTTCCGGAATGGCCCACGGAAACGGGACAAACGGCGAAATCGTCCTTCGCGCAGCGCTCGAAGGTATCAGCACACTGGACCGAGAACTCGCGATGATGTACTTTCAGATTCTCTGGAACGTCCTGCGCGAGCCTATGCAAAAGGTTCTCAAGGGGTTGGTCATGGAAAACCGTACAGAAACTGAACCAAGAATTTGGGTCTACGAGCAAATCTTGCGGGAACTCTTCCTCCGCGATGCCGAAGTCAAGGGCTTCCACGACGGCGAAGTCAAGGGCTTCCAAGACGGCGAAGTCAAGGGCGAAGTCAAGGCCGTTCGTGAAAAAATTTTTCGGCTTGCGCAACGTCGGGGGCTCGTCCTCAGCGACGAACAGCAGGTGCGCCTCGGCGCTTGCGACGACCGCATAACGCTCGACCGCTGGTTCGACAACGTCATTGATGCAACGAGCGCGGACGAACTGTTTCGGTAGGCGTCTCGTCGAGACGTACCGGCATTGTTCGGTATCGGTTGGAGCAGTTCCAAGCGTCACGCCAATTGCGCAATCCATCCTCTCTACGCATGCCATTGCATAGAACTTGCGCGGATGCACCGATCGTTATGACTTGGATTGGATGAAGTGCAATAGACGAAGTGCAATAGATGAGGCGCCCACGTTTCAGTGCTGCAAGTAAACCCGTACGTACGTCACGCGTTGGAAATGTCGACGTTGGGCGTACGTACGGCAAACGCTTTACTTGAGCTTTACTTGAGCTTTACTTGAGAACGATGAATTCGACGCGCCTGTTCTTGTCATGGCAAGCGTCGGTATCCTCAGTGCACAACGGCTTTGTTTTCCCGTGACCAACCGAATCAATCTTCACATTGGGCAAACCGTGGTCATTGATGTATTTCGCGACAGCAGCCGCGCGACGTTCCGATAGCTCCTGATTATGCGCCGCAGAACCATTCGCGTCCGTATGTCCAGCAATTTGCAAATGCACGACCTCCGGATGCGCTTTCATAATAGCCACAAGATCAGCAAGGATGCCTTTCGACTGCTCCTCGTTGATGTGATCACTGTCGGTGTCGAACATGATCTGCTTGTCGACCTCGAGGTGATCTCCTTTCATGTGCACCACGCCGACGTCGTTCGTTCCCGCCTTTGCAGGTTCGGCCACCGGAGGCGGGGTCGCCGAGTCACCCGTCTGAACGGTGCCTTGCACCGCGCCGCCACCACATCCCCACGCCATCATCGACGCAATCACCACAACTCCGAACAGTTTCATTTGCACAAGCATCTCCTTGGATCCGCAAGGTCATCCTTTGACCTGCGATGAATGGCCGATACCAAAGCACACACGTCGACATCGGTCAATGTGCGAGCCGGAATTTGTCTCGTCATGTTCCACGTGACCGTATGGTTTTTCTCGCAACACATGCGCCCTGTGTCAAGAAAACGGAATCGTGAGCAGAGCGTATCGTTTATCGTTGTTCTAAGCCTGGGTCCCTATCGGCTTCCAAATCCCGGCCCCACCCTACCGCAACCAATCTTTAGAAAAATACCGATCCCAACTATCCGGAAGCATCGCCACCACTGGCTTCGTCACGTCTCCCGACGCCGCAATACGCACCGCCGCGCATACCGCAGTTCCGGACGAACCCCCCACGAGCAAACCCTCGTCCCGTATCAAGCGCCGCGTCATTAAAAAACTATCCTCGTCACTCACCATCACCGTCTCGTCAATCACCGAACGGTCCACCAAATCAAGCGGCGCACTGCCCCCAATCCCCTCGACCTTGTACGGCTCGCTCGGTCCCATCTCCCCCGTTTCGACCCAATGCGCCAAACCAGATCCGACCGGATCCGCCAGAACAATTCTAACGCCTTTGGCCACGCGTTTCAAATACCGACCCACGCCCGTAATCGTCCCGCCCGTCCCGGCACCTGCCACGAACGCGCCAATCTTGCGCCCCAGCGATACCACGATTTCCGGTCCTGTCGTTTCTTCGTGAATGCGCACATTCGCTGGATTGCGGAATTGATCCGCCAAAAACCAGCCCTCTTCCTTTGCCAATCGTGCCGCCACGGTGCGAAAATATCGTGCATGATCCGGACCAACGTTCGGCGTCACAAGTACCCGCGCGCCGACTCGCGCCAATGCATGCCGCTTATCAATGCTCATTTTTCGCGGCATGACGCACACGAGCTTGTACCCACGCAATGCCGACACGAGCGCCAAGCCCATGCCCGTATTACCCGCCGTCGCTTCGACAATCGTCATCCCCGGCTTGAGTTTCCCGCGTTTTTCAGCATCTTCGACAATCGCCAACGCAATACGATCCTTGACACTACCCCCAGGATTCAAATGCTCACACTTGACGTAAATCGGTACCGGCAAACCCTTACCAATATGTTGCAATGGTACCAGTGGCGTTTGTCCAATTTCGTCGAGCAGATTCCGCGTCATCGTCCTGCTCGCTGTTTGGCCGTTTCTATCACCGGCGGAGCAGCTTTCCACGCCTCCGACAACCACGTTTTCGATACCGCACACGTTCCGACAGATACCGGCCCCGCTTCGCGCCGTTCATAAGGCCCGGCCACGAGCAAAATGTCCCGCCCCTTGATCTCCCAGCTCACCGGCCCCAGCTTGACCCGCTCACGACACTTGGAACCATATTTTTTATCGAATAGTTCAGCAACTTCAACCGCATCGATTACTGTATCCATACGCAATCGATACGCAAATGCCACCTGCCGGTTGCCCTGTACAACTCGCTCCCCAACAATCGCTTTATCTCCACCCCAACCCGCGGCACCTTCTTTCGCCACGGACCGCCGCGTGATATCCTCGAGCAAAATCCGCAATCCTTGCTCGCCCATGACGTCTTCAATGACCATTTTATAACCGTCTTTTTCGAGGGGCCCGAGCGATGGGGTGGCAATGATCTCCGCTGGCTCACGCGCCAATAACTTTTCGATATGCAATAGCTGCTCGGTCGTTTCCGGCAAATGGCGCCAAACTTCGTCCACCGCCGGCCAATCCCCGCGACGCCGCAATGCTTGAATGCATGCAAAACCATCCACGTACGGCACCACCAAAGACGAATTGATCGATCGCGGCGTTTTGGCGCCCACTTCCGACATCAGCGTCGACGCGACAAACGCAAATCGTAGCGCATCTTCGGTCATTTCAAATGCCGAACCAAGCGTCACATCCAGCATCGTACTCGTCGCGTCACCTTCAATGAACGCGTGCGCAGCCGAACTGCGATCCCCTTCGCCAGGCATGTATTTCACGTACGGCGCCAAGGGAAAACTCTGGTCCGCCAATGCGTGCGCCAATTCATGCGCCAAGGTTTCCTTCGCTTCCGCTTCGCCCAAATCGGCTGCCAGCACCATCACAGATTTTTTCGGATCGTAATACCCGGCAACCCGTCCACCAAGCAACGCCAATGCACCTTGCAAAAAATCGTATTCGGGTGGGACCAATTCGAGTGCGGAAAGCACTTCGCCTTGAGCGACGAGCACTTCGTGCGGCGTTTCTTCGCCAACCATATCGCGAATTCGTTGCCCAAGAGCATCACGATCGAGCACTTTGCCTGGCACAGACCGCTTGATCGGCAATCCGCGAACTTTGGCGACCTTATCCAGCATTTCGGCAATGAGTCGCGTGCTTTCGTCGTCTTTGGAAGGCTTTTTTTTCGCTTCGGCTGCCGCGGAATCAGGTTTGGCCGGCGCTACCACCTCGGTTTTGGCCGGCAACTGGGGTACCACCGGAGACGCAGAACCACAGGCCGAAACAAGCGCCAAAGATGTCAAAGCAAACCAAACGTTCTTCACGCGGTAACCCTTTCGCTATGGGCGGCATCGTTGCGAATCGCCAAAATGGCCTCGGAATACTTCGCGACGCGTTCTTCGAACGAAGGATCCTGCAAACCCTTGGCGGCCCCGAATACGGCATTTCCGGCCACGAGCACCCCAGCACCTGCGCGCGTCACGCGCCCTGCAGTTCCGACACCCATGCCCCCGTCCACTTCGATGTCCACATGCACACGTAACGCATCGGCCATTTCACGAATTGCGGTAATCTTGGGAATGACGTTGGAAATGAACTTTTGCCCGCCAAAACCAGGATTGACACTCATCACGAGCACCAAATCGCATTCAGTCAATACGTATTTGATCGTCTCTTCCGACGTATGCGGATTGAGCACCACTCCGGCTTTTTTCCCCAGCGCTCGAATCTGTTGCAACGTGCGATGCAAATGCGGAGACGCTTCGACATGCACACTGATGATATCCGCCCCAGCGGCAGCAAAATCCGCCACGTATCGCTCGGGTTCGACAATCATCAAATGCACATCGACCGGTAACGTCGTAGCTTTCCGCACGGCTTCGACCACGACGGGCCCAAGCGTGATGTTGGGTACAAATCGGCCATCCATCACGTCGACGTGAATCCAATCAGCGCCGGCGGTCGTGACCGCGCGGACTTCCTCCGCGAGACGACCGAAGTCAGCCGAAAGGATGGAAGGAGCGATGCGAATCGGGTCAGAGTTCACGGGACTACGGCTAGCATATTTCTTGGAGCGCGGGTGAAGGAAAGGTGCCGACCCCTTGTTGATGAGTATTTAGTCGATTTTCACAGCCAACCAGAAAGGTGCCGGCGCGAGTTTGGTCGTCCGTCTTGAAGCCCTCTACATCGACCGCAACGCTCCACAAGTCATCCGAATCGTCATCCCATCTGAATTCGCTCGAATCGTGCCGCCAGTCAACGCGTGATGTCCGGTTCCAGCGTGCCGCCTTCATCTTTCGCTCTACCGCTTATGTAATCTGATGCGAATTTCGCGGCCAGCTCCACAGCATGCAAGGGGTCTATGCCCGAGAGTGGATGATCAAATGCCTTCTCATCACCCCACAGAATGGTGACACCGATATCCCACGGGGCGGGAGTATCATCCGCGCGGGCCTGTCTGACATCGAACAGTCGAACCGTGATGTCGCGAGGTTTGTCGCCATTGAACCGATATTTCACTTCGATCATGTTTACTGAGGATCGTAGGCGGAGTGACAAACCACTACGTGGTTGATTCCGGGAAACCAGTCTCGGAATTGCCGCCCTCGAGGGTGAATTTCCCGGGATAAGTGTGCTCGAGGTCCAACCCGATCATCACGAGCGCAAGCTGTAACGCCTGAATGGCATCCATCCCATATGTTTGAGATGAACGGACCTCTTCCACCTCGACCACAATCTCGAAGGCACCAACCCAGTGACCCCACTGAGATTCTTCCTCCCCGGGTGGGGGCGGAACAAAGTATGGTCTGCCAAGCCGTATTGTCGCTTTTTGGATACGCGCATCGGGCGTGGCTCGATATTCGAGTTCGCGTTCCGCAATGCAATCAAACATGGGGGTTGTCTGTGGTCATTTTTTTGTTGTGATCGCAATCCGCCAAGCAATCCCCGTATTCCCGCATCGCCGCACCACGGCAGAGAGCTACTTGCATTTCCGTCCTGTATTTGCGCCGATTGGCGCAATCCCGCATCATCATGTCGTGCGTGTGTTTGCACGTGGATACGCACGCGTTACACGTTTCCGCCTCGACGCCGCCCCCATGCACAACTGGGACCGGTCCGGCTAACGCACCAGACAACGTCCCAAACAAGCCGAACAGGACGACCCCGCAAATCCCCCAAAGCTTTCTCTGCATGTAAAACCCCCCGTCTGGCGGCAGACTACACGTGCCGTTCGGGCCTGGCCAAAAAAGGTGCCAAAAAAGGTGCCAGCCACTTTTCGAAAAGGTGGGGCTCGTAGTACTGTCCCACAAAGGTGGCGCATACTACCAGTTCCATGCCTTGCGTCGCACGGAAAAGTGGTTGGCACCTTTTTCCAGCACCTTTTTCTACCTGGCACCTTTTTCCGGCACCTGCACGAAAGTGCTTGGAACGAAGGTCAAGCGATATGTTGTAATGGTCGGAGGAATGCTGTTTGGGTACGTGCGTTCAGCTTTAAAGTTGTACCACCCATGCGTGTCTTGATACGACGTTCGCGTCCAGCAAAGGAGAGCAGTAATGAGTGCAGATAAATTGGCCAAAGCAATGGAGTTGCGCGAAACGTCAGCAACGGCGTACCACGCGCTGACGTCTGGGATGCATAGTGGTGTCACCTCGGAACGACAAGACCAGCTCCTTAAAGCGTGGGAAGCGGCGCACCGAGCTTGGTGGGATGAGATCCAACGGGTGCGTGCGGCTGGGTGAGCAAAAGCTTGCACGTGGGGGGTGTGCAGGTTGTCAAGATGAACCGGGTTGATCAAGTTTGATCAGTACCTTTTCAAAAAGGTGCCAACCACTTTTCAAAAAGGTGCCAACCACTTTTTGAACCTGGGTACTCTGCAACGAGCCCGCGGCGGGTACAGACCGGAGGCACCATGGACGACTTGAGCAGCAGACCCCTCGAAAAGGCCGACTTCGACCATATCGTGCGCGTGATCGACAAATGGTGGGGTGGTCCAACGAGCGCTTTGGCGCATCCGATCTATTTTTACGAACTCGGACAATTGGCCCGTGTCGTCGAGTTCGAAGGGCACATGGTGGGCTTTTTGTTCGGGTTTGTCACTCCGGATGGCCCCGTCGGCTACGTACACTTGGTCGGAATTCACCCCGACTTCCGCAGGCGCGGCGTCGCAAAACTTCTGTACTCCGCGTTCGAAAAAGACTGCAAAAAAGCTGGCGCCAAGCGAATGAAAGCCATCACCACCGTTGGCAACGACGGCTCCGTGCGTTTTCACGAAGCCGTCGGATGGACCGCCACGGATGTCGAGGATTACGCAGGACGCGACCGACACCGCATCGTGTTCACGAAGTCACTCGACTGAAATTGAAAATCCCTGCGTGCGCGCGTAAGGTTTTCGTGCTTGGTCTTTGTTCCGGTTCGTGGTCACGCGTGAGGTAACAAGATGAACGCTCGATGGCTCGTCGAGATAACAGTCACTCTGTTCGGAGTCTTTGCCGTTGCCGCTTGCGCAGTCGGCAGCGCGCCGAACGGCACGGGCAACGGCGGCGAAGGCGGGGAAAATGCCTGGACTGGACCAGGTTCGTCGGTGTCGAGTTCGTCGGTGTCGAGCGCGTCCTCGGGTTTGGGTGGCGCGGGTGGTGCAGGTTCGTCCTCGAACGGCGCAGGAGGAGCGTCGGCTTCTTCATCGGCTTCGTCCGCATCTTCGGCATCGAGCAGCGGCGTCTGTATGGACACGCCGTGCAAACTCGTGCTGCCGCAGTGCGGTTGTCTCGGCGGCGAGATGTGCACGATTGATGGATCGCCCGAAGGCACACGTGTGTGTGTTCCCGAAGGAAGCGTCCCGATCGGTGGCGCATGTTCGGGGAGCAACTGCTCGGCAGGGAGTTTGTGCGTCGCAACCGCGGGCATGAAGTCTACGTGCAGGAAATTTTGTTCGATGGATACGAACTGCACGGCGCCTGGTGGCTTGTGCGTAACGAAGCTCAATGACGGTTCGAGCGGGCAGATTCCAGGTGTGACACTGTGCTCGGACAACTGTGATCCAACGACAAACGTTGGTTGTTCAGTTGCCGGTATGTCATGCCAAATAGGCAAAGAATCGACGGGGCAATTGCGGACTTTTACGCAATGCACTGGCGCAGGCTCGGGCACACAAGGCGCCTCGTGCACCAACGCGGCCAACTGCGCTCCAATGTTCGGCTGCTTCAATGTCGGCACATCACAATGCGTGAGGTATTGCAAGATCGGGGGAGCCGTTTGTCCAGGCGGCCTCACGTGCAACACCGTGGGTAAGGTTGGAAGTACCGAGTACGGCGTATGTCTGTGAATCTAAGATCCGACGGCAAAGACCGCCTGCGTGACATCGGCCTCTTCGGAGGCTTGGGTGACGAGGTGCTCGAACAATTGACCAACTCGCTCGAAGTCATCGTGCTCGAGCCAGGTGCACTCGTTTTCAAAGAGGGAGACAGCGGTCGCGAGATGTTTGTCTTGCTCGACGGCGAAATCGAAGTGCTGAAACACTCGAAAAGCATGCGTGAAACGCGCGTCGCGCTTCTTGGGCCCAACGATTGGTTCGGCGAAATGTCGATCCTCGACGTGATGCCGCGTTCGGCAACGGTACGAACGCTGTCGCCGTCACGCGTTTTGCGGATCACGGCGCATGATCTGGATGCGTTGTATCGGCGCGATTTGCGCTCGTATTCACTGGTCGTGCTAAACATCGCGCGCGAGATGTCCCGACGACTTCGCGTGGTCGATGGGTTGCTCGCCGAGTTTGTCGCGAACGTCGTCGACGAGTACACACGAAGTCAGCGGACGATCTAAACGGCGTACGGTTCGTCAAGGCGAACCGTACGCGTATCGTTCACGGACCGTTCATTCCACCCGTTCCACCAACGCCGCCCGTTCCACCAGCGCCGCCCGTTCCACCAGCGCCAGCACTGCCGCCAGCGCCTGCTGCACCCGCGTCTCCGGCTCCACCATCGAGGTCGTTCATGGGGGCGCCTCCCGAGCCACCAGCACCTACGGCCCCACCACCGCTGGTACTGCCGCTGCCGCCTTCAGCCTTGCCGCCGGTACCTCCAGCGCTAGCAGTCGTGTCAACCGTGTTCCCTGGAGGGTCGGGTTGCGGGTTGAAGACACACGCCGATACAGCGACGACGGTAACAAAGGCGACGAGATGAAGCTTTCGCATGACGATAATGGGGTGGGCAACCATCGTGCCATAAGAAGCACCTTGTTTCCTAGGGAAATCGAGCACGAATCGGCACGTCTTGGCACAAGCAGAGACGCCACGGCCGCACCTTGCGCACTTCATGGCGCGTGGAGGCATCCCGCGTGTGAGGTAACTTCAGCCTGTGAGTGACATCGAAACCATCCCCGAACGTCTCGCCGCAACACGGGCACGCATCGACGAAGCAACGTTACGAGCAAACCGACCTCCCGGTTCCGTGCGACTTGTGGCCGTATCCAAGACCAAACCGGCCGAAGCCATTCGTATCGCTTACGCCGCAGGTCAACGCGACTTCGGTGAAAATTACATCCAAGAACTGGTCGACAAAGCAACAGAACTGGCCGACTTGCCAGACCTCCGCTGGCATTTCATCGGATCGCTTCAACGCAACAAGGCCAAACTAGCGACAAACCTTGCGCACCTGATCCACACAGTTGACCGAGACGAACTCGTCGAAGCCCTCGACAAACGTGCCGAGACCATCGGCAAAACGCTTCAAATCCTTATCGAAGTCAACGTCGGAGACGAGTCGTCCAAGTCGGGTGTGCGTGTCGAAACCTTCCCCGCACTGCTCGCTCGAGCCCAACGAGCGTCACATTTACAAGTCCGAGGTCTCATGGCAATCCCGCCATTTCTCGATGATCCTGAAGCAGTGCGACCGTTTTTTTCCAAACTTCGTCAGCTTCGGGATGCCCACGGCGGCGCCTCTTTTTTGCCCGAACTTTCCATGGGCATGTCGCACGACTGCACCGTCGCGATCGCCGAAGGTGCCACGCTTGTCCGCGTAGGAACAGCCATCTTCGGTTCGCGGTGACCTGCGAGAATGGCGACGACTAAGGAAACGCGGTGAGGAGCACGAACGGGTGGATGGGCGTCGGCGAGCGTCACGTCGCAAGCACAATCTTGCTCGTCCATGCTGTCATGCTCGACCGACGAGTAGATGAGTCGCGACCGCGAAGCAGGTTCCGAAAAGTGGTTGGCACCTCGCCAAACCGGTAAATTGACGCGCGTCGGAGAAACAATGCGCGCATCAGTCGTCGCTATATCGTTCGTGGGACTTCTCGGCGTCGTCGAGAAATCTTCCTAGCGCTGCCACATGATTGTGCTCGACGGTGTAGCGCAATGTGTAAAGCGCGAATTGAACCCGCACGCGGTTCAACGTATCTGCCGGATAGTGTTGCGCCAATGCTTCGAGTATTTGCAGCGCGTGGTCGGGACGGGGAAGATTGTCTGCAAACGGCCGCGTTTCGATATCGTGCTCATCATCGGTGCTTGCAAAGTCCGTTGTTTCTGGTTCTTCGATGTAGGTAATGAAAGCCCGCTGTTCGTCGGTTCCATTGCTGGCAATATCTTCTTTCCAGGAAGCAATGTACGCTTCGAAGTGTTTGTCTTGTGCGCACCAATCTTTCATCATGCGCCGACGATCATCTGCGGTTTGCGATTTGTTGTGTTCCGTATCTGCGCGAGGCTCGGTGATCAATATCAGTGCATGAGCGGCAAGTTCGATTGCGCCAATTTCTGGAGATCGAGGTGGCAGTTGTCGCGCAACGGATTCCAAAGCATTGCAGGCGTTTGCGAGGTTGATAAAATCTTGAATTTGCATGGTTTCCCCGGTGTCGCTTTACAAAACGACAAGTACCAATACGCCCGAGCCGCCAGTCGACACAATATAGACAACACCCCCAATCACGACGATCGTCCCGACGATTTCTTTGCTGTGACTTTTTAGCCACGCCAACGCTGTGTCAAGCACGGCGAACTCTTCCAAAAGTCCTGCTTTGCGCATGCACTTCATAAATTCGAGTTGGCATCGATTGTTGCAAAGACCGACGTGCGCTCGATCGCCCTTCTTCAGCGCCGGATATGGAGGTTTCGGATTATTCAGGCAACGACGCATGCGATCTGCGCATCCGCGCACATCTGCTCCACATCGGCAGCCGAGGTCTGCTGCATTTGCGACGCCAATGGTTCATCCGCCCAATACAATGCATGCGAGCACTCGCTATCGTCGGCCTCGTCACGGCGCGTCGCCATTTCTGGCGTCGACCATTCATTTACGGACGTTGCTGGTTCCGCGGGTCGCTCGACTTGCTGGCCCGCGGAGGCATTTGCCGTCATGGGTGTGCCGCGGCACGAGTGCCAGGTGAACATCCTGCCGTCAGCAATCCAACGATGAAGAATCCCGGAATTGTCGAGCGTACGGTTGGAGTCCATTTCATCATTCGTCCACTGTATCTGCGCGCTGCGAGATATGTCAAGCACTGAGCTCTAGTCCTTAATCAAGCGATAACACAACGTTGAAAAATATACAATTGAAATTCTGGAACGTCGGGCGCGCCTTTACATCGGGTTATGCCCCGTTTATTCCAGCTATCGTGCGTACTCATTAGGACCTTCTTTCGTCGTGTTCGGGA
>JANORL010000225.1:0-2982 GCA_031415295.1 Polyangiaceae bacterium
GTACGATGTACGCTTCCGTCGTCCTCCCTAGCTTCGCAACGCTCGCGACGCCCGCTGAACATCCTCTACGCCGGTTGCCACCCGAGCCGCTCCATGACCCCACGATTACGCTCCATCCATACGTCGATTCGATCGCGTGTCGTACGGTAGGCAACTTCGAGGATCGCACGACGTGCCGCTAAATTCGCCGGGTTGTGCAAAAACATGAGCACGTCCGTGGGCTCAGGTTCGAGCACCAACACCATCATCCTGGTCTTCTGCCGAATCTCTTCGACATGCTGCAGAAGTCGCACGTGCGAGCCGATTCGCGTCGCTTGGTTCTGCACCCAAAATAAGCCCTTGTCCCGAATGCTCTGACGCACCCCATGCCCCGTCGGAACGGCGCGATGCGCGACGGAAACGGGCACCATGGGGTTCACGACGATCGCGAAGTCCACACCCATTTCGACCGCAATGTCCAGGTGCGCAACGTGCCCCAAACCTCCGTCGATGAAGTGCCGCTCGCCAATGCGTACCGGAGAGAAAAACAGCGGCGAAGCAAGCGATGCGGCGCATGCAAGCGACACGGGAATGTCCTCGTTTCCTTCGGCCCCAAACACGACACGTTCGCCCGAATCGACGTCGTGTGTCGCGATACGCAAAGGCCTCGGCATCGCGCGAAATGCGTTCGGAACACCTCGCCGCAAGAAACACTCGGCAAGAAATCGTTCGTATTTGTCGAGCGTGAAAAGGCCTGACGGAAGTGAATCGGCGAAACGATCGAGTTGCTCCCACATGTACAAATGCGCGGGCGTTGGTGTTGTGGGATCGGGCCGCGACACGAGACGCGCGGCAACATGACGAAGCGTTACCAACGTCGTTCCAAACGCATGACGCCACTCGTCGACATCGATGTGAAAGATGTGGCTACGTTCGAGCGGGAAAAAATCCGACGCTGGATCGAGGAGTGCGCGATAGAGCCGGTCGACTTGTATTCCCCCCGCAAGCGCTGCTGCGACGCTCGCGCCGCTCGATTGACCCAGGTACAAGGAAAAACTTTGTCCGTCCAAACCCCGGACGCCATCTTGAAGCGCGGCAAGTGCCCCGATTTGATAGAGCGCTCCAGTGATGCCTCCCCCGGGCAAACACAACGCCGTCTTCGGGTCAGCCACGCTCATACGAGATCCTCTTCGCGCGCTTCGCGAGCCGCTTCGCTGCGCTGTCCGACGACGTACGTGATGGCTACGAGGAGCAGTGTGGCGAGCGATGCGGTGAGCAGGATAGGCAGCGGAACGGATGCTTCCGTAGTCGTCGAATTGCCGCTGCGGAATCGTTCATACATGGACCAAAACGCCGCTCCGTTAAACGTCGTATGCATGATGATGCCGGGAATCAGCGAACCGCTCGCGCTGCGCAAGATGCCGAGCGTGAGGCCCACGATCGCGATCGGGATAAACATTTGTTTTTCGAGGTGCGAAAGGGCAAACAGCAAGCTCGAAAGGACGACGATGCCAAACGTGGGGCTTTCTTTCTTGAGTGGCCGATAAAGCGCTCCGCGGAAAAACACTTCTTCGAGAAGCGGACCGGCCAACACGATGATGACAAAGATGGCGATTCGCCATGACGTGCCGCGCGCCATGTCCTCCAGGACCACCGAACCTTGATCCGTTTCGTGCGGAAAACGCTTCAGGATCACGTCGTACAGCGCCGTCGTAGGAATTTGGATGACGACCCCAAGCACCGCAGCAAGCACGTAAAACCCACCGTGTGTGCCACGTAGTCCTACGAAGTGGCGGATGGAAATGTTCGGCGCGTAAAACCTCAAGATGCAAAAAAGCGTGAGGAGCGTGCCCACGAGCTGCACGCCGAAGTACGTGACCAGGTCGCCTCCAACGCCAGGTCGGATCGTCATCATGGTCAGCAGCAGAAACAGAAACAGCGATGTCGAAAGGAGCGTCCAGCCGACCGCCCCGAAGTAGGTCATGCTCCGTTCGCCGCTCTCGGATTCTGGAGGGCCAAACGGATCGCTGGAAGGTTCGCGATCATCGTCGCTCATCAACGTCCTCGCAGATGGGGGCCGACGCCCCGTTTGACGACAGTGTCGGTCACGTACTGATCGCTCGTTTGCGGATAATCAATCATCGCGTGGAGCCCTCGACTCTCGTGACGCGAGGAAGCACAACCCACGATGAGTTCGGCGATCGTGGCGATGTTGCGCAGTTCGAGCAAGTCGCGCGTGACCAAATGTCGCCAATAATATTCGCGGATTTCCTCTTGTAGAAGCGCGATACGTCGCGCCGCACGACGCAAGCGCGACGTCGATCGAACGATGCCGACGTAGTTCCACATCGTGCGACGAAGCTCGTCCCAGTTGTGGGTGATGACGACTTCTTCATCGCTCGCTACAGCATCGCCAGTTTGCCATTCGGGCACGTCCGGGAAGGGGTTTGTCCGGAGTTCTTGCATGGCCGAAACGAGTTTTACTGCGGCGCGATGGCCAAACACGAGACCTTCGAGCAGCGAGTTCGACGCGAGACGATTTGCTCCATGCAG
This sequence comes from Polyangiaceae bacterium, assembly GCA_031415295.1. Taxonomy (GTDB): domain Bacteria; phylum Myxococcota_A; class Polyangia; order Polyangiales; family Polyangiaceae; genus Polyangium. Next base: position 2,533 of record JANORL010000225.1, read on the forward strand.
TCCGGTGCATGCACATTCGCCGACAGCCCACAGACCAGGAATCGTCGTACGTCCGTGCAGATCCGTGGAAATACCTCCGCACAAATAATGCGCTGCGGGCACGACGGGGATGGGTTGCGAGGTGATGTCGATCCCGAATCGCAAACACTCGGCATAGATCGTCGGAAAGTGTTCCCGGACGAACGTCGCTGGTTTGTGCGTGATATCGAGCAAAACGAAATCACTTCCGGTGCGTTTCATCTCGAAGTCGATGGCGCGCGCGACGATGTCACGAGGAGCGAGTTCCTTACGTGCATCGTGTTGTTCCATGAACGCGGTTCCATCGGGCAAACGCAGGATCGCGCCTTCGCCCCGCAAGGCTTCCGTGATGAGAAAACTCTTGGCTTGGGGGTGATAGAGGCACGTCGGATGGAACTGGTAAAACTCCATGTTCGCGATTTCGGCACCGGC
>JANORL010000226.1:0-3036 GCA_031415295.1 Polyangiaceae bacterium
CGAAGACGGCAACATGATGAGCGGCGACGGTTGCGATATCAATTGCACCATCACAGCGTGTGGTAATGGCATCGCGACAATTAGCGAAGCTTGCGACGACGGCAATATGATGAGCGGCGACGGCTGCGATAACAACTGTACGATACCCGGTTGTGGCAATGGCATCGTGACCATGGGGGAAGTTTGCGACGACGGCGACCTGATCGACGGCGATGGCTGCGATTCCAATTGCACCGTTACCGCTTGTGGAAACGGCGTCAAGACGGACATGGAAGACTGTGACGATGGCGACCTGATCGACGGCGATGGCTGCGATTTCGATTGCACGCTGACTAAATGCGGCAACGGTATTCAAAATCTCAACGAAACCTGCGACGACGGCAATACCTACAACGACGATGGCTGCGATTCCAATTGCACGCCGACCTCGTGCGGCAACGGCATTCAAACGACCGGCGAAGCATGCGACGATGGCAATACTATGAACGGTGATGCATGCTCATCCGCATGCCAACTGGAAGCAGACGGTGGCGCCGGCGGTACCGGAATCAGTTCCTCAAGCTCGACGGGCGGAAACGCCGAGACCAGCGGCGCTGGCGGCGCAACCACCCAAGATTCCGAAGGCTGCGATTGCTCCATTCCCGGCAAAACGTCAACAACCCATCCGCTGTGGATAGTGCTTCTCGCTACTGTTGGTATCTACCGAAAGCCTCGTGCGGGTCGACGCCTTTTGTAAACACAATCCACACCAACAAAGTCGAAGCGGGGATCTGCCCGTGGGATCACCATTCCGCACATCGTCCTCCACGTTTTCACGGCATACACGGATCCGGAGGCGGCGGTACCGCGGGAACGACAGCACCGAATTGCGTCGATTTCATCGTAAATCCGATCCCTATCGAAATGCCGTCGCATTCTTTGCTCGGATCTTGCGTTCCGTCTTGCATGATATCCGATGCTTGCCGCATTTGATTCAAAATACTCATCAACGTGGGACTTTGCGGATCGCAGAAACTGACATCGAACGCCGCGGCGACTTTGGCGATTTCTTGCACCAAGTCCTCCGTGCGGACAACGCCGCCAATTTGCCCAGCCGAAATGGTCGGGAAGCCAGGATCGAGTTTGAATGCTACGCGTGCCTGGCCAATCGGAAGCACGATATCGAAGCCCGAAATCCTCAAGATAAGATTAAATTGGGAAGGCGGCCCCGCATGCACGATTCCGCCTTCGAGCCTGGTATTCGAAAACGCGCATTTCGCTGAAGCCGGATTCAAAGGATCCAACAGCGACGACGCATCAATGGGCCAAACGTCCGAACCATCGAATTTCGGTATTTGTTTCAAGTTTCCGCCCAAGAAAAATGAACTCGACGTCGCACACGCGTCCTGATCCGCATTCTCGAGCGACAAGAGATAGCTGAATTCCCCATTAGCGATCGATTGGTTGAGGGTCGTACTCAGATCCGACGCCAACCCCAGAATCATGGGCAAAACGTTCTTCCCAAATGAATTGTCGATCCCTTCATTGCCATCAGGATAAACTGCCGCTGGCGAACCTCCTGCCACGGGTTTACACAAATCCGTCGATAGTTTCGTCGATATACGACCATCGATATTGAAGCCGTATTGCTTCCACCCATTCGTGGGATTCGGGGTCCCATCGGGATCCGTATCACCCAAGAACATCTGATTCATTACGAATTGGGCAGTTTTGCCCATTTCACACGTCGGCAAGATTCCACCAGTTCCACCCATCCCGCCGGTGGCGCCCATTCCTCCTGCACCACCTGCTCCCGCTGCGCCTGCCATTCCGGCTGCGCCGCTCGAACTGCTGGTTACGCCCTTGCCGCCCATTCCCCCCTCGCCACCTACAGTATACGACCTGACCGTCGTCTCGCAGCCCGTAACAAACACGACTGCAACCAGCGCACTGCCCACACCGATATTCCGCAAGCAACCCATGTCGTACATACGTCCTCTTTTCGTGGCGCAAAAAGTTCCGGGCCACATCAATGACTCTACGCGAAATCAAGTCGTCCTGCAACGGGAGTGACTTGTCACGACCACACCACATGCACTCAATTCATGACACCAGCACGCAAAAAAGTTCCAAAACCACGCTTCTTGCCCAATTCTTTCGCAACTTGTCCGCCTTGAAATGCAACCTTGCCATTGATGAGCACCGAATCGACCGCTTGTCCGCGATTGACCATACGGGAGATTCCGCCAAACTCGGGTATCGGTGCCTCGTGATATTCGCTGAGCCGCTCGTCGAGCTTCGCCGGGTCGATGATCACGATATCTGCTCGTTTGCCCTTGCCGAGCACGCCAGCATCCACGCCAAACCATTCCCCAAGTTCACCCGTCAAGCGCCAAACGGCCTTTTCAATCGACATCACCGGTGTGCCACGAGCTTCGGCATCCCGCACGAGTTTCAACATACGCACCGGGAAATTGTAGAATGCCATGTTCCGAATGTGCGCTCCCGAATCCGCAAACCCAATCAACGTCGCTGGCTCGGTTACCAATTTCTCCAGAACCTCGGGCCGATGATTCGCAATGATCGTTCGCCAACGCAAACGCGAACCATGTTCCACGAGTAAATCCAAAAATACGTCGCCCGGATGCGCTCCTTTTGCACGAGCCACGTCACCAACACTCTTGCCAACAACGCTCGTTTCCGGACACGCAACGATCCACGCGTCGTCGAAATCGCGATGCCAAACGCGAGGTCCGAACTTCTTTTCCACATCCTGGCGAAACTTACGACGATATTCTGGATCGCGAAAGAGTTCACTCCGTAAATCCTGGTTCGTCAAATGCAGAGCTGCTTGTCCCGTCGGGAACTCCTCGAAAACAATAAAATCCAGTCCATCGGCATATGTTTCGAATGGCACTGGCAACGTTTGCCAGCGAAAGTCAGCGCGCAGAGTCCTATTGATCCAATCCGTCACGGGACCCAGAACCGCGGCAATCCACGGATCGACCTTCGTATCCATGAGCGTAATCAGCGTCGTCTTGAGAGGTTTACGTCCCC
>JANORL010000227.1:0-11060 GCA_031415295.1 Polyangiaceae bacterium
GGATGGAGCATTTTTCACGCGCCGAGGATAATGTCGCTGCTCGTGGTGCTTCGTCTTCTCGCGTTTACGTTTGCGCTGAGTGCGCTCGTTTTTCCTGGTGTCGCCCTTGCGGACGATGCCGAAAAAGACCGAGCCTATGCGAGGTTTGTCCGCGAAGGGGACCGCGCGCACCTCGTCGGCCGAACGCCCGACGCCGTGGCTGCGGTACGATAGTCGGTGTCGCCATTGGATAGCAGATTCGACGCTAACGATGAGTGGCCGACGCTTGGATTTGTACTCAACGAGTACGGTTGCCGCGGATGCTACTCGAACGAATATACTCAATGCGTTAGACGATTCCAAATCGCGCTAGCTTTTCAGGTGGACAAGGCTTTTGTCCTTCTTCGAGAAAAACCATGAATGGGTCCTCTTGCCCCGAATCAATGATGAATTGCAGCGTACGAGCCGCAAGCTCGACGGCCGCATGCTGAACGCTTGACGAATCGTACCGTTGAGCCAAACCATTCAGCACCGCAATCGCCTGCGCGGCTCGTGGGTATGTAATCAAAAGACGAGGATCTTCGCTTGTCGGAGTCTCGTCGTCTTGCTCGAGTTCGTCAACTTGTTCAGAGAAACTGACATCATTTGCCGGCGGTGCAATGATGGGCTCGCCGGTGAGGCCACAAGTTATCACGAATTCACGCTGCGCCACCACACCTCGAGAGAGAATCCCTTCCACCCACGGTTTGAGATACGCAACATACGCATGTCCGCGCTGTGTGTCTGCAATAAGCTCCGGGGCATTGGCAATGATGCGCCCGTTTTCATCATAAAAAGAATCTGGCGGGACGAACGGGAACAACATTGCATGCGCGCTTTCTTGAAGTGCCACAAATTCGGGAGCATCACGTGTGAATTGTTCCCACAGTGGGGCGAGTACCATGCATACGGCATCGACGCTGAAGTGGTTTGGCTGGTACACGAGTTTAGTCATAACACCGCCAGCACGAGTGCGCCAGTTCCGCCCGTGGCGACGACATAAGCGATGCCCCCGATGACAACGATGGTACCAAGGATGGCGGCACCGTCTTTTTTTAACCATTTGAGCGCAATGTCGAGTGCGCTGAATTCTACCAGCAGTCCAGCTTGCTTCATGCAATCCATGAATGCTTTGCGGCACTTTGCAGTGCAATACTCGTGATGTTAGCCGCCGTGTTTCGGAATATGTTTCAGATGGCGTGGGAGCGCGGCTCTCCAGCACCCTCGAAAACAACCGATTTGAAGGTTGTTGCAGTCGTTCTCCGTTGTGACCATTTGATAGGTGGCCGTTTCTTCCGCCGGCGTGTACAAGGCATGACCGTAATCATCAGAAGGTGCGGCATCGTCGCGGACGTCAGGATCGCATTCCGTCGCCGCATCAGACTCCGTTTGCACAATGAGGGGTTCAGGATTTCGTGTTGTATTCGCGATCGACGGCGGATTGCTGGGCGCCATTGCGGCTGGACTGGCACATGCCGTCAACGTGAATGCCACCGCAACGATACCAGCGATGAGCGAGTGAATCGACCTGTTTTCTTGTCCTGTATGCATTGCCTACCTCGTGAGAAATTGCCGTGTTGACCCTACATCACTCAGTGTCGAATTCCAAAAATTGTGCTGCTTTTTTTCCTCGATGGATGCTTACGAGCCGCCGGATTGTTGATGATTGGAATGCCCAGACTGATGCTCGCTTCGCCAAGTCAGGGCGGCCTGCAAAGAATACGCGGTTTTCTACCAAAAAGATGTGACCCATGGACAGACCTTCTGGAGAGTGAACGACGCCATCACTCGGTCCATGTAAACTCGAGTTCGATGACGTTTTCCGTGGGTCGAGCGTCTCGACGCACCACTTTGGGACTTTTTGCGCCGACGAGCTCGATGAGACCAACGCCCGCGCCTCCCAAAAACCACGCCTGCATGGGCGTGGCGTCGGGAATGCCTTCGTAGCGATTCCACGACGAAGTAGGCCCGGTGCGACGCGTAATCAAAGTGCCCTGGTTTTTCCTATATTGCGAATAATATTTTTCCGCACGGGCAATCACGTAATCGATTGTGGCCATGCGTATGAGCATCTTGTAAATGCCGGTGAAGTTTCGGTACACGATACGACGAGCCACTTCTTCGGCCAACGGTAACGCCCGAATTCCCAATCGCTGCTCCACGTGTCGGTGGAATTCAGCAGCGGGCTTTTGTGGTGTCCATGAAACGGCAAGAGGCGGGTGATCCCAAAGCGCTCGAGCCTCCGGCGACAAACTCCCCACAATGAGTGCTAAATCATTCGGATCGAGCACTCCGGTCCACACATCTTTCAGGGCGAGGAATCCAGCACCTTTGGACAACGGCTCATTCGTGCTTTCGGCCATGGCCGTTGAAGTTACTCCAATACGCCATGGTTTTGGAAGATCCACACGCGTGCCTAGGAAAAATAACCTCGAAATTCCGCCATTGACGCGTCTTTGGTGCCCAACGTCATCCGTGGGAATTTATGCTCTTGCACGCATCCACGCACGGCGCTTCTTCACGGGCCGCTGCTCCGCGCTCGTTCGCGTCGGTTTTTCTTGACCCGCAGACACATGTGTGTTTCGGCGCTGGCAAATAGACGTATACGCAGTTTCAGCCGCGATGCATCTTCGGAAACGGAAGCGAGAGCTGTCCCAAGGCGCTCTCTTGCGCTTCGGCGGCCTACGCGCGGACAAACCAGCCGTCACGTCCCGAACCCGGGGCAAAGGTGAACGAAATCCAAATCGAATGCGCGCGCCGAGAGGGGCACGAGCAAAACGTCGGGTCGCACGAAGATGCCGTGCATCAAGTCAACATCAGAAACGTGAATGCCAGGTCGCAGAAGGCCATTCGGAACAAAGCGTTGGATAAATCCTCACCTGCACGTACCCACGACGTCACCCCGACAATGTAATTTTCCGCCTCGCAACGAACGCCATATCGCGTGGATTTTCTGCTTGACGCGAGATTGGACAATCATGCGTTATTATGCGTGAACGGGCAGCCTCTTCGATGCTCTGGGAGTGTACTCATGCGTAAATGGCCGGTGACTTTATTGGCTTCGTTTTTAATCCTCGCAGGCACTTCTGCCGTGGCATCCGCAGCCGCGCCGAAGACGACCTATCCCGTCGTTTTTGCCCACGGTATGGGCGGATTCGACAACATCCTCGGTTATGACTACTGGGGCGACGATTACGGAACGTTCGTCGGGGATTCTTGTAATGAGTTCCTCGAAGTCTATTGCAACGACAACATCGATTCGGGCCAAAAAGCTTATGTTGCCCAAGTCGCGGCGTTTCAGTCCTCTGAAGTGCGCGGGCTCGATCTAGCCAACGACATTGAGGGATTCTTGGCGACGTCGGGGGCGTCGATGGTGAACCTCGTGGGGCATTCGCAAGGTGGCATCGATGCCCGCAAAGCGGCTCGTGTGCTTTACGATCGTTATGGCAAGACCAAAGTGAAAGTGCTCATCAGCGTGTCTTCACCTCACCGCGGCTCGCCCGTCGCCAAATACGTGCTCGATCTCGGCCCAGGTGTTACCAGCGTCGCGTCTGCACTGACAAACTTCTATGGTAACACCGTGTATGCGTCGGGCAATGACACCGTTGCAGCGTTGAAACAACTGGTCTACAAGGACTACTCATCGAGCGATGGCGCAACCACGGGCGCGCAGGCATTCAACACCCTGTATCCCGTGGATACCACCAAGTATGCCGGTCGTTATGGGTCACTCATGACGGCGCAGAATGGCACCAGCGTCAACCCGGCACTCTTTCTCGTGAGCGAGCTGTTTTATGACATCGACGGCGATGGTTATTGCTCGGGCGATTGCGATAACGACGGTGCAGCGGGTGCAGGTGATGGCATCAAGAACGAGCGCGATGATGACGGGTTGGTCGGCGTGAATTCGCAGCACATGGGTCACCGATTGAAGTACACCGAGCAGTTGTTGTCACTCGATACGATTACGAACGATTCCACGCCGGGTTATGTGGGAAGTCTGAATGCGCCGAATTCGACGCAGATGACGTCCATTTCGAGCGTCATCAACCAGGATCATCTGGACGTGATCGGCGTAGGACCCGACACGTTCGACGAGATGGAGTTTTACGGCGCACTCCTTTCGTACATCGCGACATACGATTGAGTTGCAGTAAACGACCATGACGACGCAGAACAAGCTCCTCGCGATCGGCACCTCGCTGCTCGTATTGCTCGTTTACTTCGTGTTGCGCGGAGACCAAATCGAGGAGCCTGCGGTCATCAAGCCGAGTTTACCCGAGGCGGCGCGTGTCGATTTGACGGCACGGCCGCCTTCTTCGGGGAACGTCGAGGCTAAGGCGACAACGCAAGTCGATCCAAAGCTGCTCGAACAACTGCGTTCACGCTACGGCGCGAACATTGGCAATCCGTATGTGCAGGTCAAGTTGATCGAGGCGCTGATGCGCCACTATCAAAAACACGAGTTTCTGCATTGGCGCGAGGAGTTGCTGCGGGCGGTCCGGGCGGCATTTCCAGATCGTTACGACGAGATTGCGAAAAACCTCGACCGGCGCGTTGAATACGAGCGGTGGATGAAGGAGAATCGCGCGAACCTCGAGGCAATGGAGCCCGAAGCACGTCGAGCGGCAATTCGCGAGCAGCGGGAGCGGCTATTTGGCAAGGAAGCGGCGGACCAGATTTGGTCATCCGAGCACAAGAACCAGGCGGTGGGAGATACGTTGCGCGAGGTTGACGCATTGGAAGGGACGAACATCCGGGAGAAACTTTCGACGTACACGGAGCGGCTCGAAGAGATATACGAAGAGAATTACGAAAGCTATTTGGAAAAACACCAACACGAGGCAATGAATCGGTTTTTATCGTTGGATTCGGTGCAGGCGGATTTGAGTGGGATGTCGGCTGAGGAGCGGCCGGCGGCGTTACGAGACATTCGCAAGGGGATGGGGCTGGACGAAGCGGCGCTGAAGCGTTGGGACACGCTCGATGAGGAGCGAGGTGCGCGTTGGGAGAAGGGCAAGAAGTACATGGCCGAACGCGCAATGCTGCTGGAGGCCTACAGTGGCAAGGAGCTGGCGGAGAAGCTGGGGGAGTTGCGGCGGCGTTATTTTGGCAATGAAGCGGACGTGATAACGGCGGAGGAAGAAAGCGGGCTTTTTCGGTATGGTGGACCGAGGAAGTGGGGGCAGAATTGATGGGTGGTTCGTTTGTCTTGGATGTTTGTCTTGGATGTTTGTCTTGGATGAAGAACTTTACGAATAAATTATTTCGCATTCGATTCGACGAACGAACAAGGTAAGTGGCGTGTGTCTTGGGGTGTGACGGCTCGTTTCGTAAACCACCGCCAAGTTGGCCCGTTATCGGAGAACCAGGCATCTCGCCCAATTTGATGCAATTTATCGATATGGATAACGCATTTGTTGGGGAAGTGCTGACCTTGCATAACCTGCAACAACGATTTGGCGCATGATACGCGCAGTGGAAACATGACTGTCGGGCGTCTAGATGTTGCTGCTCGGACGATGTCCTTGCGTTTTCACCTGAAACGCCTACCATCTGAAATATGCTTACTTCCCAACGCTTAAAACGCCTGTTTCAAGGAATCCTCGTTGCCTCGTTCGTACCTGGATGCGGCGGCATCGATCGCGACCAATTCACATCAAGCGCCTGCGCTGGAACCACGGAACTCGACGGCGTCACGCCAGCAACGCCTGTCGACTTCCTGGAGTATCGAAACGTCGAGGCATTCATCGAGCCGCCCGCGTTCAACGTGATTGCCACGCAAGGCGTTGCTTGCTCCAAAGCAACAGGCTCAGCGTGTGCCGATGCCCTCGCCGCATTGCCAATATCAGCAGGCTGGACCGTTAACCGCGGACAGATTGGACCCGAGACACGTTCTGTCGTGTTTACCCGTGGTGACGAAGTTCGGCAAATAGCGACGCTCGCGGATCTCAAAACGTTCCTCGCCCCCATTGAAAATCCACGCGATGCCATTTTTCTCCTGAGCAACGAAATGCCCGACCATAGCGTCATTTGCGACGAGAACAACGTCGCCAAAGTGAGTGACGGATTTAACGTGCTCACTTCAAGTGGCTTTGCTTGCGGTGCAGGTTCCCACCGTGACGAGAATATCGTGCACGTTTCCTCAACGGGCGAAGTGACCGTAACTGAAAGCACGATCATTGAATATGGCAGCGCTGGATGCGCCATTGGACGTCGTCCAGAAGGGTTGATACCGCAAAAGTTGTCCAGCCAAACCAATATCATCGGAGCATATTTTGCAGATGCCGCGCGCCTCGAAGCCGCGTCCGTCTTCGCCTTCGAACGCCTCGAATCAGAGTTGCGTACCTATCGTGCGCCTCGCACGCTCGTTCGCGATGCCCGACGCGCACGCCATGACGAAGTACGCCACGCCCGCATGACCCGGCGTATTGCCAAGAAAAATGGTTCGACGCCCGCCGCAGTACACATGCGCCGCGTTTCCAACCGACCATGGCTCGATTTCGTCAAGGAAAACGCCGTCGAAGGCTGCATTCGTGAAACATTCGGCGCACTCGTGGCCACCTACCAAGCACAGCACGCAACCGACAAACACATCAAAAGTGCAATGCAACTGATTGCCGACGATGAAACACGCCACGCATCTCTCGCGTGGCGCGTCGCGAAATGGGCAGAAGACAAACTCAATGCGGAAGAGCGCGCCGAGGTTCGCTCCTTGCAACAAGCTGAACTGCGACGAATGGCGTGCAACTTATTGCATGAACATACGCCCATCCCGGAAGCGGGTTTGCCCGAGCGCCACGAATCTTTGCGCTTATTAAAAGGGTTTTCCGCAGCGGTGGGGTTGGCGTAACGTCGTCCGCGCTATTGCCCGTTCACTGTTGTTCCCACAGGTCCAAACAACGCCTTCCGTATCTCGGCCATAGATTCCCCAAACATCGTCTCCAGCCGCATAAGCACCACCACGTTGAGGCGCCCTGTACGTGGACGCACTCGCACCGGATGCGATTCGTGAAGGTTTGGCAAGGGCAGGTTTGTCGGCGCGAGGCCCTCCTGCGCGCAAGCAAGAGGGTGCCCTTATGGCAACTCTCGCTGCCGTTTCCGAAGATGCGTCGCGTGTGATGGCGTCTTGCGTGATGTTGCGCTCGTGTTTGCCCGCGCCGAAACACATGTGTGTGTCCGCGAGTCGAGAAAACTCGTCGTCGACGCGCACTTGCCGTGGGAAACGCAAATTCACCAATGCGGTGGAGTGGTCGAGGATACCGGAACTCGACAACGACATTCACGGGGCCGCCGGCAAAATTCGAAAATGGCGGTTTGTTTGGACTAGGTACCCGTCTTCAGGGAGAGAAATAACGGTAGATATGACGTGTGTCTTGGGGTGTGGGCTTGGGGGTGAGAGATGGCCGTTCGAATTCGGCCATGGGAGTTTCCCATGCAATGACTCGACAAACGAATTGGTCGTGTTCACTGCATGTTGAATCGATACACGTATTGACACTGCACGCGTGCGGGTTTGCCGTCGGTGGTGGTCATGGGTGGCACTTTCGCTTTTTTCAGATGCTCCAGCATGGGTTTATCGAACAAAGGGTGCGACTTGAGCAGCTTACAGCTATTTAATGTACCGTTCGTCTCGACAATACAGCGGACGACGATTCTCGTTTCCACGTTTGCATCTTTTGCAGCTTGTGGATACGGTGGAGCACCTGGTTGCGGACAACGCGTTTGGGTCAGGCGCGAATCTCCCATTCTGAATACGCCATCAGGCAGATCGGATGCGGATGCCGAGCCTATTCCGGAGACCTTCGCCGGAACTCCTAGGGTATCGCCCGATACGCCGCTCACGAAACCTCCGACCACACCGCCCCAAACGCCTCCATTGACGAGTTCGTCATTCCCATCGATCGAGTCTGCTGAGTGGGGTCCCAATGGAGGTCGTTCCGAGGCGGGAGGTTCGACGTTTCGTTGTGGTTCATCGATAGGCATGGGTGCTATCGCGACCGGTTCGGGTAATGGAGGAGTTATCTGGTTTGTCTTGGCAGCAATGATGGTTTTTGGCGCAGCCTCGGTGTCGACGATCGGTATTTGGGACGGTGAAGCGCACGCCGCAACCAGCGTCATCGTCGAAACGACTGCCCTCGAGTACCACTTGTGCATGGGCGGTATTCATCACGATTGTGGTACGAGGGCAACTGGTTTGTCCGTAGCGTATGGATCGTGGGTGTGTTGACGAGTGAATTGGGGTGGTACCGAGTCGACAAACGACTCACTGATGGGCCTGTGCTACGGAATGAGCGTGCGTACAGGCGGAGGTCAAAACCGGAGCACGCCGCCATCGAGCACGAGACCGCTTTGGCCACGTTTCGATTCGATAATCTCGATCCGTGTCGTGCCCCCTGACAAGAGTACAATCCCGCCAATGACCCCCGCTAGACCAACGGCTCCGATTCCAAGTGCGACCGAGCGAATCTCTTTGGCCACACGTTCCGGATTGGGGTTGTCCACGGAAGGCGTTTCACCGGCTGTCAAATAACTCATGCCAAGAAACATCCCGCCTCCGAGCGTCAAGACTCCACCAGCGCCAACGAGAACGATGCCGCTCATCAATCTCGTATAACTGGTTCCGTGCACCCGAGCGGTCACGTGCCCATTGTATTCGTCCAAGCGAAATGAAGGTGATGGATACATACCAGGAGCAGAAATGAAAAATCGATTCCCGTCTCGACCATCGACGAGTTTATCACAAGGGGCGCGACAAATGTATTTCGATAGCGCAGTACCATTTAGGTGAGCGTAGTTGTTGGATAAAACGGGTCCGATTTGTCCATCGACACGGGACATTTCAGCATCGGCCCAGTCGGATTCGATGTGAATGGTCGGCACGCCTTTCGCGGGTGCCAGTGCGGGAGCTTGTGCGGGTGCTGCGGGAGGTGGTGGCACCACGGTCGTCGTGGTGGGAGCGGATTCCTTTGGTCCTCCAACGATTCGCGCGACCTCGTCCCATGGAATCACGCTTTGCTCTCCGGCAACGATAACGATGACCCGTTGTCCTGGCTCGACGGAAACGATGGTGCCGCGCATGGATCCACCATTTTTGAGTTGAATTTCAGCGGATTCAGTCACCACAGCGGCTGCGGTTTCGTCGGCATGTACCCAACTCGTTGACAGACACAAGGCGAGACCCAGAGCAGTCTGCAAGAGTGTGGAAGTCCTCATTCGTTGGTCATAGTGTACACATTAGTTAAAGGCAACGGGTTCTTCTTGGAATTGTGTCGGTGCGCTTATGGGGCTCAGGGTGTTCATAAGGGGTCGAAACCGTCTTTGCGACTCACCGTCTCGCCCTCTATTGCGCATCGTCCGGTTGATCGTCTTGCCAAACCTGCGCGGTCGAGGCAGCAGCACGACAGTGTAACTGTCGTTGTCATGAGCTCGGTGATGAGCTGAGACGTGCGAAGTGGTTGAGCGAACGCGAGCTTCTTGGTGATGTGACGATCGTGATCGGCCCGCGCGAACGTGTGGAGACGCCAGAAGAGATGAGCGACGAGGACCTCGACAAACTCATCGATATAGAGTGGGACGAGGTCACCGACCGCGTGATGTTGCGGATGATGAGGATTTGGCGCTCGTATCGGGGCGCAAGAAGCGCGACGTGTATACGCGGGTGATTGAGCGGACGCGGTGACGTTTCAGCCGATGTTCACATCGATTTGCTGAAAGCCGGCGACTTTCTCGTGTTGTTCGAGGCTCCGGGAAATCCATGGCGCATCACGTTTGGCAACGACGATGAGACAGGCTTCTTGGCCGGGTTTGACTTGGACACCCGATGTGGAAAACCCCATTTTCCCGGCGTCTTCGAGCGACATGACGACGGCTTGAGTTTCCTTCTTCGTCTCATCCGAGAGAAGTTCTTCGGGATCGACACCTTTGACGACGTGCACGACGAAAGCAATGTGCATGCGGAGCATGGTCGCGCGGATCGAGGTGAAAGAGCAAGAGGCAATCTGTCGTGGCCGTTTCTTCTGGTTGTGGCGTTTGCGAAACCTTGCCGTCCGCCATCTGATCGCCTACGGTACTTAAACCATGCACGTCGGCGAAGACTTTGCGCAGTTGCATTTTTTGCTGTGGAATCGGCAAACTTTCGAAGTCACGGAAAAAGAGGCACTCTGCCTTTACGAAGCAAATCGTCAATGGGTCGAACCGGAGGCGATGAGCGAAGGGGAACGTCGGTTTTTCGACGATATCGTGGCGCGTCATGGTGGGGGTTTTTTTCTTGGCTAATCGCCCCGAGCATCAGCTAGCTTTGGAGGTGCTTGCCACCCTGGATCGGGACTTCTTGAGGGACGCGGAGTGCTGGTTCGCTGGGGGTACGGCCATATCGCTTCGTTGTGATGAATTCAGGATCTCGCGGGATGTCGACTTCCTCGTTTCGTCACGCAGCGGCTACCGCATGTTGCGCGAGAGGGTGTACGATGCTGGCGTTCGTGGGCTATTTCGGCGCAATGTCACCTTGCGTCGCGAAGTACGTGCCGACCGTTATGGTATACGCTTCGTGCTCGATATCGACGGCGCTCCACTGAAAATCGAAATTGTCAGTGAAGGCCGGATTGACCTCGGTGGTATCGAAGACGCATCGTTGCCCGTTCTACGACTCACCGATCAAGATCTCGTTGCGGAAAAACTGCTTGCAAATGAGGATCGATTTCTCGACGACGCAGCCCTGGCGCGCGACGTGATTGATCTCGTCATGCTTGAACATGAATTAGGTGAACTGCCGGCTTCCGCTTGGGCCAAAGCCCGCACAGCCTACGGCGATTCGATAGAAAGCGCTCTCTATCGAGCCTTGCATCGATTGCGCGATGACCCGGCAATGCTTCAGCGGGCAATCGATGCCTTATCAATTACATCGAAGGCACGCGTCATCATCCAGGAAAAACTCTCGACGATTTGCTGAAGCGGCGGTCGCTCGCGAGTTGTCACCCCCGCTTCTTCTTCAATACCGCCCGCAATGCTTTATTTGCGACTCGATTCTTTCGCGCCGCGTC
>JANORL010000228.1:0-6746 GCA_031415295.1 Polyangiaceae bacterium
GAAGGGCCGGAGCTAGTAGCATGGCCCCGTTCGCGATCGCAAGGAAAATGGTGTCGCCTTCTCCACTTTGTCTACCCCGGAAATCTTTCCGCACGATTTTTCTGCGTGTGAGCAGAAAGCCATCAACACAGCGTTGACGCCTGGGCCCTTGTGGTTAGTTTCGTGCCCGAAACTGAGCCGCGAAGCCGGAAGCTCATCGAAATAGGAATGATTCCGCAGGGTTACGGCTCATGAGGTTGTTTGCGTCGGGGTTTGGCTTTCCCGGCTAGCCAGAACTGCGGCTTACCGCAGGCGAGTCTTTCGGAGGATTCCATGGGCAAGATTATCGGCATCGACTTGGGCACGACGAACAGCGTCGTCGCGGTGATGGAGGGCAAGGAGCCCAAGGTCATCGTGAATGAAGAGGGATCGCGATTGACGCCGTCAGTCGTCGCATTCGACGAGAAAGGTGAAGTGCTCGTCGGGCAGATCGCGAAGAGGCAAGCAGTAACGAATCCTCTCAACACGATCTATTCGGTCAAGCGTTTCATGGGGCGCCGGTACGAAGAAGTTACCGAGGAAGCGCGACGCGTTCCGTACAAAGTTGCCAAGGGAAAGAACTCGGACGCGAGCATCGACATTCGTGGCACGACGCATTCGCCGCCGGAGATATCGGCGAAGGTTCTGCAGAAGCTCAAGAAAGCTGCCGAAGACTACCTTGGTGAAAAAGTCACCGAGGCGGTCATCACGGTGCCGGCGTACTTCAACGATGCGCAACGCCAAGCAACGAAAGACGCTGGGCGCGTCGCTGGGCTTGAAGTCAAGCGTATCGTCAACGAGCCAACTGCCGCAGCGCTCGCCTATGGACTCGACAAGAAGGGCGACGAGATCATCGCCGTATACGATTTCGGTGGTGGCACGTTCGACATCTCGATCCTCGAAGTTGGCGACAACGTCGTACAGGTTATCTCGACAAACGGCGACACCCATCTTGGTGGCGACGACGTCGATTACTTGGTGATGGACTGGCTCACCGCCGAGTTCAAGAAGGACACGGGCATCGACGTTGCGAACGACAAGATGGTGCTGCAACGTCTGAAGGACGCAGCAGAGCAAGCGAAGATCGAGTTGAGCAACGTGCAAGAGACGACGATAAATTTGCCGTTTCTCACGGCAGATGCTTCGGGACCGAAACATCTCCAGAAGCAACTCAGCCGCGCCAAACTCGAGCAGATGATTCGGCCGCTCATCGATCGCACGATGGAGCCGGTTCGCAAAGCGCTCGGTGATGCAAAGAAGACGGCACAACAGATCGATGAAGTGGTGCTCGTTGGAGGTTCGACGCGCATCCCGCTCGTGCAAGAAACGGTCAAGAAGTTCTTCGGCAAAGAGCCACACAAGGGTGTGAATCCGGACGAAGTCGTTGCGATCGGCGCAGCAGTGCAGGCCGGTGTTCTTTCGGGCGATGTGAAGGACCTCGTGCTTCTCGACGTGACGCCCTTGTCACTCGGTGTCGAAACGCTCGGTGGCGTGATGACGGTGATGATCGGTCGCAACACGACGATTCCGACGCAGAAGAAAGAGATCTTCTCGACGGCAACAGACAGTCAGCCCTCGGTCGAAGTTCACGTGTTGCAAGGTGAACGCACGGAGGCTCGGTACAACCGGCCGCTCGGCCGATTCCACCTCGAAGGGCTCATGCCAGCTCCGCGCGGAATGCCGAAGATCGAGGTGACGTTCGACATCGATGCGAACGGCATTTTGAGCGTGAACGCAAAAGACATGGCGACGGGGAAGGATCAACGCATCACGATCACAGCGTCGGGTGGACTCAAGGAAGAGGACATTCAACGAATGGTGCGCGAAGCGAGTGAGCACGAGGTAGAGGACAAGCGTAAACGCGAAGAAATCGAGCGTCGCAACAAGCTCGATAACCTTTGTTACACGATCGAAAAGACGGTCAGCGAGAACAAAGACAAACTCCCCGAGGGTGATGTTTCGACGCTGAACGGAATCGTGGCGGAGGGTCGCGCAGCCATCGAGAAGCAGGACGACGATGCCGTGCAAGCCGCGCTCGAGAAGCTCGAGAAAGAGATGCATCGCGTGGCGAGCGTGATGTACGAGAAATCGGGACCACCAGGTGGCGGCCCGGGTGCACCAGACGCGGCACCTCCCGCTGGTGGCGACAAGGGCAAAGGCAAAGATGGCGTCATCGACGCCGAGTTCGAAGAAGGATCCTGATCTTCGATAGGCAGGCATGGGAGCGTCGCAACTCGCACGAGTCTCGACGCTCCTATGGATGGTCATAACGCTCGAACGATTCGAATCGGGCGTGCTCGTCGTTTAAATTCCACAAAACAAGGAATCGTCGTCGCACCTGGGCAAGCTCTTGGATCGTTCCAAATGGTCGGACGATGGTTAGGGAGCGGGAGGCACGGAGTCGTCGTCGGCAGGCGGCGTGGGCACTTCGATGACGATGTCGCCAGGGGGTTTGTCGACGCTGGGCTTGGGTGCCGCATCAGTCGACGCCCCAGGTTTGACCGACTTGGATTTGTTCGTGCCCCAGGGCTTGCCATTAAACTTCGTTGGCGGCTTGCTCACTGCGGGTGCCGCGAAACTCACGGACAGATCTGGGACGACCATGACTGGAGGAGGCTCGGGGGTCGTGACGGCCGACGGAAGCGCGACAGACTCGGGTGGCAGGAGGTTCGACTGGAGGACGAAAAACGCGACGCCACCGGCAACCAAGACAAACACCAGCGCGACAAACCCGAGCGTCTTCGTCCGTTGCGAACCATCAAGCTCGGGTGGAGGTGAGAATCGATCTCCACTGGCAAGGTTTGCGGCGATGATGGGTGAAACCGTGGAGGACTGAACGGCTGACGGTGCACCTGGGGCTGGACCGAGCATGCCTGGCTGCAGAACGGGTGCCCCGAGACTTGTGTTTGGCACGTGACCCTGGGACGCAGAGGACTTGGCTTGCTCGACGTTGGGCGTTGCACCAGGCGACGAAGGTGCCGGAGCAGCGGGCACGGAAGCCTGCGCTGTAGAAGCCGGAGCGCTTGGTCGAGGCGGCGGCACCGCCGACACGTTCGGTGCTGAAATACCTGGAGATGACTTCGTTGCAGCCTCGACCTTAGACGAAGCTGTTGATGTTTGTGCGGTGGCAGAAGGAGCTTGCGCCTCGGTTGTCGCGACAACCTGTGGTTCTTCTTCGAAGTCGAAGTCGAAGTCGTCAATTTCCTGCTCAGCGATCTGTTCGGGGACTACTTCGATAATTCGCGCAGCGACGGGGGCCGCGGGCATAGCAATAGGCAACGCGGGCGGTCTAGGAACAGATGGTGGACCATGCGGCGAAGGATGCAGCCCTGGTTTGGTTCCACGAACGGAGGATGGTCCCGTTGCAACCGGCGGGGGACGAACGGACGTGGGACGCGGAGGGAGCGCGCCACGCATGGCTTCGGGCACTGAAGCAACGACACGAGCAAGGGCTTCCGCCAGCTCCCGAGCGCTTTGGAACCGTTTGGTTCGATCTCGTTCGCATGCTTTGGCAAACCAGACGTCGAACGCTGCAGATACGCCAGGAAAAACCGTGGACGGTGTGGGTGGATCAGCGATCGAAATCTTGATGAGCAGGTCGCCAACGCCTTCACTGTCGAAAGGCAACTCGCCCACGACGCATTGATACGCAATGACTCCGATGGCCCAGAGGTCCGTGCGAGAATCGACCTCGGACGTGCCCTTGACCTGCTCGGGGCTCATGTAGTGAGGCGTTCCGATTAGCGTGCCGACGCCTGTTTTTTGCATCGTCGCTTTGGCGGGGTCGGTGACTTTGGCGACACCGAAATCCAACACCTTGACGATTTCTTCGTCGTCGTTGTTGCAGAGAAAAACGTTTTCGGGCTTGAGGTCGCGATGCACGATGCCAGCCACATGTGCACGGGCCAGGGCGCGACAAACCTGCGTAATGATTTTGGAAGTCTCGCGAAGAGACAGACGTCCGCGTTTGTCGAGGCGCTCGAATAAGTCCTCGCCGTCGAGCAACTCCATGACGATGAAGGGGTGGCCTTCGTCGATTCCGTGGTCGAGAATCTGCACGACATGCGCGCTGCGAAGTTGCGCGGCAGCAGTTGCTTCGCGCTTGAACCGTTCACGCGCGTCTTCGCGTTTGGCTAGTTCAGGATCGATGAGCTTGACGGCAACGGGTGTGTTGAGTGCGAGATGATCAGCAACCCATACAGCGCCCTGCGAACCCTGCCCGAGAGGTCGGACGAGCCGATAGCGATCGCTCAGAACTCGGCCTACCTCGAGGACCATGAGGGGCTCGTAGAGTAGTTTGGCACGAGGGTATCTGTCGAGAGCGGGGTGTGTAGATTCACCCCTTGGTCTCCTTCATGAGGTCACGCCAAGCTTCGTAGGTCAGCTCCGGATAGATGTAGTCCCCCTCGAAATTCGTGTGGTGGAGCATGCGGCGTGCAACGTCGAAGATGAGTTGGCTAACGTCTTCTCCTGGCGCCGCGGCTGCAATCTTGGCCGCGTCCTCGCGGATCATCGCGTGATGCCGCATCGCTACACCGACTTCAGCGCCGAGTCCCCGACGTTCGAGTGGAGGAAAAACGTTGCGTTCCTCGTACGCCATGTGCCGTTCCATCGGTCCGCACAAAAACGCCACGAGACTGTCCCGCTCGGCAATAGCCGCTTCGCGTGAAGTTTGCGCGATTTTCATGAGCCGGCTGGCCATCTCGCGAGCACGATCCTCTTCTTCGAAGAGTGCGGCAAGTAATCGGTCGTATTCCATGTCCCGACGACCTGAGTAGTTCAATTTTGGGCCGTTGGCGAGTGTTGACGCTTTGGAGATGCTTTGGTGTCTCTTTTTTCGCTCGTTCGCGCCTTGGCCAGCGCCGCCAAGCGACTGGTCACTCCCTGGGCAACCATGGCCAACACTTGCTTCTCGAGCGCTTTGGGATCCTTTGGATCGCCACCAAACGCAATGCGACTTTTGGCACTGGGTCCACCTTCCAACCGACCGATCACGGTGCAACGAATCCGGAGAACATCGCCCTTGTGTTCGACGACGTATTCCGCAATGCGTGCCCGCAGGAGAAATTTGCCAGACTTGCCAAAGTCCGCCTTGCGACTGGCCTCCTTGAGTAGTTGATGCAGATTCTTGGCCAATCGTGCACCATCCTTCGTGGCTGAAGGAGCGTCGACCCGAGTCCATTCGACGTCAGCTTTGGGCCGTGCATCTGCGGACCGAGGGGCAGCAAATGCTGCGATGACGACGAATGCTGCGGCGGCAAGCAAGTGACGAGGCATGCGGACACTGTATGAACGCGAGGATCCGTGGGCCAAGATCTTCGCCGAGAAAACGACCCAGGTCCGACGGAATGGCAAACGACTGTTCTAATGATTACCGAGATGACTGGCCCTTCGCCTGGCGGCCGCCACCCCTCCGCCAGGCGGCCGCCACCCTTCGTACATAGAAATCCGCTCGATTTTGGCGCATTTCTAAATTGGCACACAATTCGCAATGCGTCCGTCACCATGACGCAGCCCCGAGAGATTATCCAAGGTGCCACGTACTTCTTGACCCGCCGCGTTCTGCATCGACGGTTCCTACTACGGCCCGACGCGACGATGACGCAGTTTATTCTCTATTCGCTTGCGGTCGCCGCCGATCAATTCGCGATTCAGATCAATGCTTTTTGCGCCATGTCCACACACATTCATATGGTGGTCACCGATCCTAACGGAGTGCTCCCACGTTTCCTGCGCTTCTTCCACCACCTCATTGCAATGGGTGCCAAATTGCTTCGCAACTGGAAAGGATCCGTGTGGGATAATGCGCGAACAAGCGTCATGAGACTATTGACAACGGAAGCCATCATCGAAAAAATCACATATACGCTGGCAAATCCAGTCCTCGCTGGCGCCGTTCAGCACGCACACCAATGGTCGGGCGCTAGAAGTCTCGTCAAAGAAATTGGCATTGGTTCACGTCAAATACCACGGCCGCGATTCTATTTCAGCTCGCAGAACCCCAAATGGCCCAAGGACGCCACTCTCCAAGTCGAAGTTCCACCCATGATTATCTGCGCCAAAGAATTCTTATCAATCATCGCCGAGCGCATAGCCAAAGAAGAGAAAAAAGCTCACAAGAGAAAGCAGGGGCGCAGCAATGGGAAAAAGCATCGGGCATCGACGATCTCACCCTACAAACGCTCGATGAGCAAGGAAACGCAGTTCACACTAAATTCTACAATTGCGGTCGGCCAAGGAGATCTAGACGCTTATAAAAAGGCCATTGCCGCAGTGCGATCATTTCGCGCGGCATATCGAAAAGCACTCACAAGATGGCAAACTGGAGATCGCGACGTATCATTTCCAAAAGGAACCTGGTGGATGCGTGAATTTCACGCAGCAAACGTCGATGGAGCGAGCGCTCGCACCTCACAATACGACGACGCGTGATATCTCATTTTCCTGAGAACTCTGGCCAAGCGTTTTACTTTGCGTAACGACTGAAATTACCGCTCGGCTCGTTAAAGAGAGATGAAACAAGTCCATGCTCCGGGAGCATGCTAACGCTTACGCCCGCAAGCACGATGGATTGCACGAGCACTAGACCTAGATCAAGCGCTACCTTCCGGACAAGCCTCTGTTTGAGCTGGTTCGATAACTCTGGGATGAGCGTTTCAGGTGATCATGTAGGGCAATGGCGCACTTGATTTGCGCGAAATGCAATTTTTTTTCGGGAAACCCATGGC
>JANORL010000229.1:0-2895 GCA_031415295.1 Polyangiaceae bacterium
CTTACGCAACAACGCGCACGCCACGCCCGTTCGCACTCGCTCGTCTTGATCCGCTGCGAGCAGCGCTGCCCGACCGTACTCGCCGAGTGCCATACATCACGCACACCCGCCCGAGCCAGCGCCGCTCAATGGCGCAGTACACGTAAACGTCGGGCATGACGGTGTAGACGGTGCAGCGGTGGTTGGTGAACAGAGTTGTCAACACGCCCATCACGACAGAATGATTGTCATGTGCCCGGGAGGGAACGTGACGGTGAGGGAGGTGGGAAAGGTAAAACCGTCGGGTTTGTCGGCGTGGACAAACCGAGGGCTCAGCCGTCTTTGCTCGCAATATGGTACCTGATGCTGCCGTACAAATTTTTGTATACGTGGTAGCTCGCTACTGATCTATCGCCCCACAACAAACCGTCACCGCTTGCCCCGGATCCGGCGTGACATCTCCAATTGGTTCGCCGCCGGTAGGCTCGCAGAACCCCGGGATATACGTAAGCCCCGTGATTTCCTTGCTGCCGACCGCGGGACCCGGCGGAAAGTAATTCGTGCATTGCTCGCCGAACGACGCGATTTGATCGTCCGAAAGCAACTTCGAGCAGGCACTGTCCTCGAACGTCCGTAAATGCCCCGCGCACGCGCTTCCCATCGGCGCCCCGCAC
Organism: Polyangiaceae bacterium; assembly: GCA_031415295.1. Classification (GTDB taxonomy): domain Bacteria; phylum Myxococcota_A; class Polyangia; order Polyangiales; family Polyangiaceae; genus Polyangium. The sequence continues at coordinate 654 of JANORL010000229.1, forward strand.
GAGCATGGCGTGCAGTCGCGCCCCTCGAGCCATCCCGGTTTGTCGGCGGTGCGTTCATACATGACGAACCGCTCGCCCGACCACGCCGTCGGACATTCATGCTCCCCGCGGCGGTAAATGCAGCTCCGATATCCGCTGGGGAGGCCCTCGATCTTCGGCATGCACGAGCCGCGGTCCTCGCAACCAGGCACCTTGTAACCAATCGCCTCGGTTTTCCACCACGGCGCCGATGTGCTGAGGCGGATCTCCGGAAGCTTGTCGATCATTGGCGCGCAGCTCTGCTCGCTCGGAGGCCCAAGTGCCGATACCGCCACCGATTGCGCGCACAACGTCGAGCTTCCCGCAGGACACTTCGCATCGGCAGGCATTGCATACGTCGTCGTGCACGAGCCATCCCAATTTGCGGGTCCGCCAAACTCGATGCTCGCGCCAACATCTCCGCATTTTGCAGCGCGAATGCTGAGGGACGCGGGCAGCTCCGTGCACTTGCCCGTGGCCTCGCCGCATTTGCAAATATCGCACGTCGCGGGAGCAGCCTCGAGGTCAGCGTTCCCGCGGATGACGGGCTCCGTGTAAATGTCGCCAAACTCCTCCGGGCAATAGGCCGGAGCTTCGTTGATCGGGCCGCGCCAAACCGCTTGTGCGCTCGACCATCCCTCCGGGTAGGGCGTGCACGTCGTCCCGCATCCAATGGCGCTGCTCGCATCGGTGCCGGCGTCACTGGCATCCGGCGGACCCGCGTCGGGCGGAGCGCACGCCTTGCCAAGGCAAATGTCGCCGGGGTGGCAGTCCGTTACGGTCTTGCAAGGCGCGAAACAGCCGCCATTGTAACACTTCCAATCCTCTGGAATCGATGGGTCGATCCAGCACCCGCGATCATCCTCGCACGGGATGATCGTTTCCCGCCCGGCGCACGCATGTACAGACAGGATCGACATGGTTCCAAGCCCGATGCTCAACGCGAAAAATAGTGAGAGTTTGGCCTTCATGAACGCTTCGTATCATGGTCAAACCGCCTGGTCAATCACCGTAAAACCCTAAGTTCGGGACGCCAAACCAGTGTTAGGCTAAATCCACCGAGCACTCGTGGTCCCGACCACAGGAAGCGAGGATTGTCGTAGGAACCTGTACGCACGTTGGTCTCGTCCAGCAAGATCTGCACGTCCATGGCAACCCGCGCCAGAAATAAGGGATAAATGGGCACCTGGATGCCGGCATTAGCGCCGAGTCCAAAGTGCCGTTTCCACCAGGTTTGGGGTTCGTCAGTATCTAACGTATGTCCAATGACGCCAAGATGCGCCATACCGCAAGCGAAGTATTTCGACCGATTCGCACACGCTCCCAAAAGTCCTGCGTACGTAAAACCTCGAAGTGGTCGAGTCGTGACGTATTGCGGCGACCATGCTGCTCGCGCATCCAGCCGAATGGAAAGCACTTCGCTGACTCGCCGATCGACCGAAACAACCATTCCAGTCGCAGGCACATACGAAATGGCGCCCGATAAAGCGACGACGCCAGCACCCACGGACCATGGACTGGGTTTCGTCACAATTGATTTGTTATGGTTTGCCGTAGTCGTGCTATTTCGTTTTTCGATTGCAATCGGGGCCAGGAACGGCGGCTCGGGCTTCGGAATCGGCTTCAACACGAACGAAATGGGCACGGTCTCGCCCTTTTTCACGTCGATCGTCGCAACGGCATCCTCGTATCCGGCAAGCGTCGCGCGAAATTCGTGATGGCCAGGCGTAATGAAAAAGTAGAACGAATTCGCATCCGTCTTCGACCGTTCCCGGTTTCCGTCGACCAGCACGTCGGCACCGAGGTGGGAAACGTCGATTTTGATACGAGACACGGCGGAACGGGCTCGATCGTACGCGTCCTTGATCGCCCGTCGTTCTCCTTGGGGTACGTCGCTGATGTCGATGAGCGCGCGGAAAAGAAAGCTTGCAGCTTTGACCGGCTGTCGACCGTCGAGATACACGAGTCCAAGACGGCCAAGGACACGTGGCTCCTCGCGCAGAGCAAGCGCTTTCTTATATGCAGCCACGGCGTCGGGTGTCCGGCCGACGAGGTGCGCGCGGTCCCCTTCGCGGACAAACTGCGCATAGGCTCGGTCTTTTTCGGCATCGTCCGCAAGGGCGACACCAGGAAAAACGAGCGCACTCAGCGCAAACGTAAACGCGAGAAGACGAAGCACCACGAGCAGCGACATTATCCTCGGCGCGTGAAAAATGCTCCATCC